>JBGSIY010000501.1:0-2136 GCA_041742275.1 Pirellulaceae bacterium
CGAAAGACCAGAAAACAGCGACTTGCTCAACTCGGAATCGATCCACTGAAAATCAAATCTGTACCGCCAAAAACCCAACTCTGATACACTCATACACTCATACACTCAGCCCCTCAACAAAAAATGGCGCTGTCCAGTTAGGCGAGAGCGAATAACTCTCTCCGACTCAATTTGGGCCCAATTCCCGATCGAATCCAGGGCGAATGTCCAGTTTAGCCTCTCGCCATGCCGACCAACAATGCTAGTTTGAGCCAATAGACGAAAAGATCGCCCGAATCCTAGCGGATCGCCAAAATAAAAATCGAGGAAAACGCCACACAACGGCACCCCAGACATGCTCACTTCGACGCACCCGCCGAATAACTCCCCCATCATCGGCGATCTCCCCACGCCATCGACGAACTATCTCAGTCCCGGATATCTCAACGTAATCACAATTTTTATCTCTCTGCATGGTGTCTTTTTATCGAGAACCGGCGTCTCCATCTCGGCTTCCCATGTCTCTTTCCTCTCCGGCAAACTGGCACACTCGCTCCCACGTCAGCCCCGAAGGAACACCTGCCTGGCTTCACCAATCCGAGCAACTCAACAAAAATGTTGCAAAAGCAATTATGGCCATTTGGCGAGCAAACAAGCCCTGATCTAGTTCGCACCGAATTTCCCGTTAAACTCCAGCGGCTGGCATGATTGCAAAAAATTTGTTCTAAACGATGATAGCCTTTACTCAAGTCCTACTATCATAATTGTTTTTTACCTTCCCAAGTTACAGGTGAACATAACGGCACCCATGAGTATCGACAAGTTAAAACAAGAAATCGTGGCCTTGCATCCATGGCATTTCAAAGTGGATGTTCGTGACGGCATAACAACCGAATATTCGAGACAAGTTCCACCAGAGACGCTCCCCTATCACTCTGGCACCGTCACGTTTCTGGATGACAAACCCCATATCAACTGGCTTCTCAAGTCCGTTTATCCCGAGGGTTTAACAGGAAAATCATTGTTGGACTGTGCTTGCAACTGCGGAGCCTATTGCTTTTGGGGCAAGGAACTCGGCGCGGGGCGAACGTTTGGCTTCGATGTACGCGAGCATTGGATCAACCAAGCGAACTTCTTGTTGAAGAACCGCGAGGCCGATGCTACCGATATGGAATTTAAAGTCTGCGACTTATACGATGTTCCCAAGTTGAATTTGCCCCAGTTTGATTTTACTTTTTTCCGAGGACTCTTTTATCACTTGCCCGACCCCATCACCGGACTCAAAGGCGTCGCCGATCTGACACGAGAAGTCATCTACCTCGACACGGCTACGACCAATGCATACGAGCACGAAGCTCACTCGGGTGGCCTGATTGCTTGTATCGAAGGAACAGAGTCCTATATGTCAGGCGTGCATCGTTTGAATTGGTACCCGACAGGCCCGAAAGTGCTCAAGCATATTCTGGATTGGCTGGGTTTTGTGGAAATCAAGGTCATCATGTACGTCAAAGATATCAGCCCCAAAAACGATACAGGCCCTCTGGCCGGAAAAAAAGGCCGCATTGGAATTCTGGCATCCAAAGTACCTGGTCGCCTCGATCGAATTCGTGACGTCTTGAAACCCGAAGACGCTTAGGAACGTTCGGTAACTAAATGTTGGTTTTACTCCGCCAACGATCAAAAAAAACGCTGCCCTCGCGGAGCGTCAGGCGACAATAAAAATCCAGATGCTAAGTGAAAAATCCTGGCTTCCCCCGAGATAAACTCGGAGGGGAGCCTGAGTTCGCGGGAGGCAGTAAAGGAATTGCAAGCGGCGTTTGCGGTTAGTAATTGTTCGGAAACAAGTCCCTGCAACAAAACGGGAATTTGCTATGGAACTATTTCTCAGGAATGGTTCTGAAAGAACTTCTCGATTTACCCCGATAGGGGTTAACAGATATTAGCCGGCGGTTGAGCGCAGCGACACCACCGGAAGGTTTGTTGCTCAGGAATGGTTCTGAAAGAACTTCTCGATTTACCCCGATAGGGGTTAACAGATATTAGCCGGTGGTTGAGCGCAGCGACACCACCGGAAGGGTGTTCCCCACCACCATTGCACCCTGAAGGGGTGCCAGAGACGTTCTTGATTCGCCCTGCTTGCCTCTAAATCGGTTTGCT
>JBGSIY010000502.1:0-2988 GCA_041742275.1 Pirellulaceae bacterium
GGGGATTGGATTTTGAGAATCCTTTGACCGAACCAGAACGTCGTGATCAAGACAATTGGAGTTACAACCCACGCGACAAAAATCCCGGGGACACCTAGTGCCAATAAGCGACTGAGCAAAATCTCGGCACCAAAAATCACCAGTCCCGTCTTGATAAACAATTCGGTTCTCATCGCGGGTTTCAGCCATTTCGGGGTTCCAATCGTGTTGCTGATGATCAGTCCTACCAACAACGCCCACAAGGCGAACTCTAAATTATAAGCTTTGATCAACTTTTGGCCCGATATCACGTAAGCCAGGATCGCGAGAGCGAACACGCCTAGGAATGCCCTGGAAAACACCAGAAAATTTTGGCCTCGCAACTGACAGCCGATGCCAAATAAAATCAAACTCAGGCCACCGGAAACCAGGATGGGTAGCCAGAGAGAGTTCTTCTGTTTGTTAACAAAAGCTTCCAAGGGTGAGTCGGTCCATCCACCGGGTTTTCCAATCCAGGGACTGCTGAGATTGGAAACGGAATGCGCCGTTTTTCCCGCGGCATCGATGTTGGTTTCGACTCGAACATAGAAGAAACTGATCGTCAACAAGATGACGCCGATGATGATGGCCAAGACGTCTTCGGAAATGAAGGGTCGAGTTTGGGTTATAGGTGCGTCCATGCGAATTCTAGTTACCTTTTGCGAAACTGAAATTTTTCAAAATTGTATTACGAAGAGAAGGTGACGTCTTGTGTGTCGCGACACGGCGACCTTGTTGGGAATCTTCCGAACTCAGTTCTTTGTTCGGAGGAGTATCAGGCTGCGTGGCTGAACCCGTATCGCAAAAACGGACGAAGCGTCCGAGTTGTTCGGCCAAAACGCGATCGACCACAGGAGCTAAATCAGAGTATGGAATGTTTGTGTTGCCATGCACGACGTAAATCAACGTGACTTTGGTACCGGAGTCCACGGTTTCGAACGAGAACGTCAATGTCCCGGACACCCCGAGACCCTGGAGTGGCCCAAGGCCACCTGTGAGGCGCAAGGTGGAGTTGGGTTGATAGAAGACAATGTCCATGTGCCGCACCCATCCTTCCTCGGGGAGCCGTTCGTGCAGCCATCCCTTGTCTAAATCCATTTTCAAGTTTGCGGCGTTTCCAGACCAAGTGTGGTTTTTGTCCCACCATTGATGGATTTCCTGAGTGAGGTTTTTAAAGGCCACCTCTTTGGGAGTTTTGAGCGTCTGCTCAAGTTTGATTTCGAAACCCGACTCGGTGGATACCGTCACATCAGCTCGCAAACAAGGATTCGGAATTTGCGAGCTGATAATCAAAACGAAGGGCAATAAGAGATATCTTCTGCAAAAAAGCAAATGCGTGTTCATGATCGCAATCTCGAAATGATGACAAGAAAGACAGACTGAATTTTGATAAACTATCTTAGCAGAAATAATCCGAGCTCATGACGGCAGAGGGGGGCACGTCGGAAATTGGGGGCCGTAAAAAAACGGAAATTTTTTGACTTGCAGACGGTGCATAAGCTGTAGAGTGAGTGTGTTTTTAGCTGAGGCCCTGAGGTCGACGTTGTTCGAAGAATTTTTTTTAAGTTGCCATCAATCAAAGGACAATTAAGTGGAGATCGAGCCGACATGGGAAACCCGCAGGGCTTGGCAGGTGCGTCCGGAGGGCAGACCGGTGATGTATCAAAGTTGGCGGAATTTGGCTTTCTTTCATTGGGCCTTGGATCCCGAGTTCATTGCTCAAAAATTGCCACCCGGTTTGCATGTCGATACGTTTGATGGTCGAGCGTGGATTGGACTGGTTCCGTTTGAGATGCGGAACATTCGCCCGCGGGGGTTGTGCAGTGTGCCCTACGTTTCGAATTTTTTGGAACTGAATGTGCGGACCTATGTATTCGACGAGCAAGGGCGTCCGGGGGTATGGTTTTTTTCGCTTGCCGCGAATCGAGCTGTTGCCGTTTGGGCAGCGCGGACTTTTTTCTCGCTTCCCTATTTCTGGTCGCAAATGTCGGAGACGATTCGAGAGGACTGGATTGACTATCGATGTCTCAGGAAGATGGAGGCAAGTCGCGGCACATTTGCGTTTCGTTATCGGAGGGAAGTGGAGTTTGCCGCGGCCCCGGAGGAGTCGTTTGAGTTTTTTTTGGTGGAACGTTACCTGTTGTTCACTCTCGATCGGCAACAGCGAATACGATGTGGTCAAGTGCATCATGCGCCGTACCGGATCGCCCCCCTGGCATTTGAAATTTGTGATTCGACGTATTTGGAAATGGATGGTTTTAAAATCGAGGGTCCCCCGGCGGTTGCCCATTTTTCTCCCGGGGTGGATGTCGATGTGTTTGGATTGACGGATTGAAAGGCGCGTGAGTCTGCATTGGAAGGAGTTGAAGTGCGTTTTTTTGGTGACTGTTCACCGCCATAGGCCGTGAACAGTTACCCTGATTTTTTCGTGTTGCGGGCGGGACGCCCGCGCACCGTTGCTCAGGCGTCCTGTCTGTCTCCGAATTCAGAGGCTTGGGCTGGGTTGATTTAACGGCGGAATGCGGTGTTTTTCAGCGTGCGAGCCGCGACTGCTCGGATTCGAAGTAGGCGATGTTCTTTTTCGAGGCTAGAGTTTGGCCTAGATTCTCGTTCATTCGTGCCGCCAAGACTTCCTCGCGAGCTTTTGAGCGAGCATCGCTCAAAGGATTCGAAATCATTTGCCCCTACCGAGGGATCGGCCCCAAGTTCATAAACGGCGCCTAGGGTTTTTGTTTGGGCGACAACAGATAACGCTATTCGGTTTGCTGAATTGTCACCGTTGACGGTTGGAGAGTAAAATGTCGCTTAGCATTCCAAGCTGATAGCGATCGCACTCCTGATTGCATCTGATCGAAGGATGGTGGAACTTAGGGAATTCGAGAGCGAAAACGCTTAGCTGGACAGCGCCACAATTGCGTTTTGAGTTGAGCGCAAGTGCTTGGGAATTTTGGACTTATTGGTCTTGACTTG
>JBGSIY010000503.1:0-1706 GCA_041742275.1 Pirellulaceae bacterium
TCACCCTGCCCTTCTAAGCATATCGTCGTTGGTGATCGTTTCCGTTATGGCTTTGACGATTGTTTCGATAGTCGCCTATCAGTTTTTTTGGCAGTCTCAGCAACAAATTGCAACCCAACAATACGAATCGTTTCTCCACGCAGCCCAGCAAGCCGAGGCCGAGTTGCTCTTTCCCGATGGCGGATCGCATTCACCGGGTATTCAGCGTGTAGAAAACGCCCTGACTTTTTTTCAGGTCAATGGGAACCCGAATTGGCAATCTGATTCTATGTTTTCCTATCTCCCTGAAACCCAGCAGGTGGACTTGTTATTGCAATTGGGCCAGCTCAAAAGTCTTGTTGACGGAGCCGTTTCTGCCAACAAAAGTCTGTTAAATGCGAGTCAGATCGAAATTGTTTTACCACCGGAAGATCATGGCACAGGGACGGTAGAAGATCTGCTGAATCAAGCTACGCGTTTGTACTATGACGGTCGATATCGCGAGGCTATTGATGTTGTGGAAACCGAACTGGAAAAGTGGCCAAATCGATTCTCGCTCTGGTTTTTATTGGGAAAATGTCATTATGAATTGAGAGATTATCGGCAAGCGGAACATGGTTTTGTGATGGCCGGCTTGCAAGTTCCTGAATCTGCATTGTGCCATATTGGGCGAGCTCTCTGTCATTATTGGATGCAACAAGATCAGGACGCATTGGCTCAACTCATTCGAGCCGAAGAGATTGATCCGGATATTCCTGCCATTTTTGTTAATCGATCTTTGATCTATGAACGGGCTAAAAATTACGAGCAGGCGCTTATCGAAATTCAGAAGGCGATTGAATTGGCACCGGAAACATCACGGCACGTCATGGCTCGCAGTCGTCTCAAGCGCAAAAACGGAGATGAAATCGGAGCCAATCAAGATTTAGAAAAAGTCAAGCAAGCGAAACCGACGGACCCTGAGGGATGGATCATCCGCGGTTTGGCCAGGTTGAGCGAAAATCCCGAGGGGGCACTTGAGGACTTTCGCAACGCCAGTCAATGGCGCAGCTCAGCGACGACGGCCCGGCAAAATATGGCTCACGTCCTGAGCCAATGGTTACAGCGACCCGCGGAGGCTATCGACGTCCTGACCGAATTGTTGGCCGATGATCCGCATTTTGTTCCGGCCATTTCCGGTCGGGCAGTGTTGCATGCCAGACTAGGCCAAGAGCAATTGGCCGTTCAAGACGTTGAAAATTGTCTTCGATTAGAGGTAACGCCACAAATTCATTACCAAATTGGTTGTGTTTATTCGCTTTTGTCGGTTAACGACGTCAAGTATCGAAAAATGGCGCTGCGACATTTATCGCTGGCTTTGCAACCCGCTTATGGAAGCCAAGTCATCGCCACGGATGCCGACCTTGCACCATTAGAAAACGATGAGAACTTTCGAAAAATCAAGAAAGGAATTCTTGAAATAATAAAGGGCCAACAAGAAAAGTAGTGCGTGCATGAATATCTTTGCGTTCTCCTCCTTGGTCGGGCGTTTGCTTTTTTAACTAATTCCATTTCAGCAATTCCTCCATATGAATTCAAAACTCCAGGCGGTGCGTCGCCCCATTTCATTTGTCTGTTTGCTGGTGTTTTGGGGAGCATTACAAGTCCCATCGCTACCGGCGCAGATTTCTTCGCTCCCACCGCAGGCTTGGCCCAATAGCCGGCCCATTACAGTTAGTTTTGCGCCG
>JBGSIY010000504.1:0-6870 GCA_041742275.1 Pirellulaceae bacterium
GGGATGCGGCTGAGTCACGCTGCCGCTGCGCAGGTAACAATCGATCGGATTGACCGAGGCGAAATGCGGAGCAATGAACACTTGATCTGGAGCGACGTCGGGACACGCCAATTCCCGAATCTCCAGCACTTCAGGGGCACCCGTTTTTTCGATCACCGCCGCTAACATCTTTTTTGTTTTGTTCATTGATTCATCATCCCCATCACTTCGTCGCGCCGTTATGCATGGCAACTATCTTATCGCAAAAACGCCTGATGAATCCGCCGCGACTCCCGTCAGCTGTGCGTTGCCCCAATCGCCCCATCGGTCCGTTGGCAAAAATCAGCGACTCAATGAAAAAAGCCGGCAGGGCGTTCAACGCACACTACCGGCTTTTGTTCTATTTTTTTGATTCGTTTGAAAGGCTCGCGGCATAGCCAGAGCGTTTCATATTCGCGAGTCCGCCTCCACAGGGCCTATTATCTGATCGCTCGTTGACAACTCAAATTCTCAGTAACACGCACGAATCGTTTTCTGAAATCGTTTTTGCTAACTTCTGAAGTTTGAACCAAACGAATGCCACGACTTTCAGCTACCAACATGAACTTCCCGCACGCCCACCGACCCGCACTTCCATTGTGGCTCGTCGACGAGGCCCACTCATTGCCATTTTGCAACCGGGCCCATCATGCAACCGTGGCCATCCTACAACCGGTCTTCAACCCCATACTGCCGATCTTACGCACAAGGGTAAAATCGGCTTCCGAGGATCGCAGACCAACCGGCCGACTATTTTTTCTTCTTGCCGGAAGCTGGCTCTTCCTCTTTCACTTTCTTTTTCTTCTTCATTGAGATTTTGACTACGCGCACTTTCGGCATACCCAATAACGAGTCGCCTTCGTTCCATTGTTCAAGTTCTTTCAATCTTGCCAATCGTTCGGTGCGGGTCAAAACATTGCGTGCTTTGGCCATGCCAGCCTTCACTTTAAGGCTTTTGTCAATCGTCATAGGACTTCTGAAATCTGGTTAAAAGTTAAAACAAGCTGAAATTTGCAGCACCGAAATGTAGCCAAGTATCGGCATTTATTCAACCCCTACCGCAATTTAGCCGGAAAATTAGAGGTTTATCGCCGTTTATTGCGTTTCGAACAGCCGAATCCGGTAGAAAACACCCCGATTGGCCCCAAGTTCCCTGATGGGGACTCCTCACCGACTGATAGTATCGGTCCAAGCGTCGTTTTCGTCGACGGGGTGAAATGGTAGATTCTATGCATGCGAAAAGGAATTGCAGTATCTCCAGGTGTGGCTATCGGCACGGCTTACGTGATCCATGAGATCTTCGTGAATCCGGATACCAAACTGCTGGAAGACTCGGAAATCACAGCGGAACTTGCCAGCTACGAAACGGCGCGCGATCGCGCGGCCGTCGAACTCCGCTCATTGGAGAAAAAAGTTGATGCTCAAGTCGGTGGCAACGAGGCCTCCATTTTTGCCATTCACCAACAAATCCTCCGCGACGGTGCCTTCACGAGCAAGATCCGCAACTGGATTGTGGACGATCGCATGCAAGCTGACGCGGCCCTGCACCGGCTCCTGGGTGAATACACGACTCTCTTCGCACGTACCGATGACGATTATCTGCGAGAACGATTGAACGACGTTCGCGACGTGATTATTCGCATTTGCAGCCATCTGGTCAGTCACGACCTGAGCGACCTAAACAATCTCGATGGACCCTTGATTGTCGTGGCCAATGAAATCCTGCCCTCTCAAGCCGTAGCCCTGGGCGAAATCGAAGTTCGGGGCATCGTCACCCAAATGGGGAGCCAAACCAGCCATGCCGCGATCATCGCCCGTAGTCGAGGCATTCCCGCTGTGTCGGGGATCAAAGGGATCTTGAGGGCCGTCAAAACGGGGGACCTGATTGTCGTCGACGGACGCGATGGCCACGTTGAAATCAACCCCAACCCCGAATCCCTCGCAGCCTTCCGAAAACTAGAACGGGAATTTTTTGATCTCAAAGACAAACTCGCCGAAAATCGCGACCACCCCGCTGTCACCGCCTGCGGCGTTAATATTCAACTCCAGGCCAACATCAACGGATTGGCCGACGCCGGTGCAGCTGGCGCGATGGGGGCAACGGGGGTAGGCCTATACCGCACCGAATACCTTTATCTAACCCACTCCGATGTCCCCGACGAAGAGGAACAGTACGAAAATTACCGCGACATCATTGCCGCCAGTCCCCACCATAATGTTACTATCCGCACCCTCGATATCGGCGGCGATAAAACGGTCTCCTATCTAACGAACCATCATCATGAAGCGAACCCGTTTATGGGTTGGCGCAGCATCCGATTGTCGTTCGATCATCCCGAATTTTTCAGCAGCCAGATTCGCGCGATCTTGCGCGCGGCGAGCGAATTCCCGGGTGGCAATGTTCGGATCATGTTCCCCATGGTCACGACCTACGAAGAATTGCGCAAACTACGGGGCTTCGTCCGTAAGGCCCACAAAGTCCTCCGCTCTCGCAAAATCAAGACGCGAGAAATTCCCATCGGCATGATGCTCGAGGTCCCCTCGGCAGCGATCATGATCGAGTCCATGCTGAACTTGGTCGACTTTGTCTCGGTCGGTTCCAACGATCTTATCCAGTACATGATGGCTGCTGATCGGGATAATCCCAAAGTCAACCACCTGTGCCAACCCTTATCCCCGGCCGTGCTGACGCTACTGTCCCATGTCATCGACGCTTGCAATCAACGCAACAAACCGATTACCGTTTGCGGGGAAATGGCAGGACAACCGCGGGCCTTCTTGCTCCTGCTGGGCATGGGGCTGCGCCGATTCAGTATGAGCCCAGCTTTTGTTCCGTCCATCAAACAATTAGCGGCTCAGGTGACCCTGGAAGATGCCGAACAAATTGTTCAGTCAGCCCTAAAGTTCAAAGAAACCGCCCAAGTCACACGCTTCATGGCCAGAAAAATCGAACAACTCGCCCCGTCACTGGCTATGCTCGATATTTAAATAATTGTCCGGAAATAAGTTCCTGCTAATTAAAGATACGGGATTTGTAACGGGACTGTTTTTCAGAAGTTGTTCTGAAAGAACCCCTAAATTTACACCGCTAGGGGTTAGAGCTTATCTCAAAACTGATCGGCCTCATCAGCCGAAACGCACTAGCGTCCGGTTCGACAGAACAAACCGGGGGCTAGTGCCCCACGGCTAATAGGTTCTCGGATAGGTTCTTAGCAACTATTAGCCGGTGGTTGAGCGCAGCGACACCACCGGTAGGTTATGGTCCTCGCCATTGCTCCCTGAGGGGGTGCCAGCAACGTTCTTGACTCACCTGACTTAAAACCTGGCGTCAAAGCGATCTGAAATAAGTTCCAATGAAATCGCTTTTTCAATGAAGCGAGATTCGCGGCGAACCAGCTCGCCCTGCACCACATCACAGACTACTTAACTTGCGTTTGCTTACCGGAATTTGAGGTTTGGATTTGCTCGGGTGTTCCTCCGGTCGGGCTCAGCTGAGCTTGGGTTTGATCGTCAAACGAGACGCCGATCCAACCTTCAGAAATGTCAAATTGAGTTGCAGCCAACGAAGTATGAAGTTTGTCCGTAATCGTCTTGGGGAGCAGTTTCATCGAATAGTGATCCTGAAACATTCCCGTAAAGATTCCTCGCACGGCGATTTGGTCGCGAGCTCCCAAGCGGTATCCGGAAATCTTGACCCCTTTGCCATTCTGTTGCAGCGTCAATTTGGTCCCTTCAACAATCGGAACGTAAGCACAACTGGCAGTCAGATTTTTCCAAACTTTCCCGCTACCGATTTGCAAGCGACGCAAGTTGAATTCAATTAGAATTTCACCTTGTTCGAACCCAATTCGAATGGGGTCATAAGGTGCGAACTCCAAATTAGCTTCGATCTCTTCGACGTTGACTTCGGCGCCGCTGGGATCCAATGAAAGAACTTCTTCGAGATGGGTCCGCAAACTATCAACAGTATAACGATTACCGTTCAGGTCCAGGCGATTCAAAATGTTATTAAAGGCCGACTCATGAATCTGCATGCTCATCAGGCAATCATTGCGACCGGCAGGGCGAGTGGTGTGAGCCGCTAATTGGTCACGTCCCGCCACGCGATATCGCATGACCATACGATCCTCCGTACTCCGCATTTCCACAGGTGTCGGTTCTAATTCCAAAACCGTCAACGGATTGATCAAATTGCGGTAGAGATAATTTTGCATTTCAATCAACTGAGTATCAATCTCGGTTTCGAAACGCTCTTTAACCGTCGACTCGAGCTTTTGTTCCACAATTTGTTTGGCCAGCGGTTGTTGCGCCTCGATTTGACGCTGAGCGAGGCGACGGGCCATCCAGCCAACGACGGGAATCGGATCCAAATTCGAACCGATGCCAACCACTTGATTGTTCGAATCTGAAGCCGTTCGCACTTGGTCCGTCTCAATTCCATTTTGGCCAATCGCAAATCGACGAATCGCATGGAAACGAGTATGCCCCACATTTTGCACGGTAAACCCGCTTCGCGACGCTTCAGTGTCACTCCGCACCAAACCAAATGACTCCAATCGCATTTGAATCCGCGACGCATCGGGGATTAGGCGAAGCTGCAATCGGTTGGCGATCCGACTCTGCCCATTGACCGTGGCTCCCAAAACATTTTCGTTCACGGGTTCATGCGTTTCTTGCTCAGGAGGCAACAAACTATTCAGCATGCGATCCGAAATCGACATACGAAAATTCGCGTTGCGAAAATGCGTATCGATTTCTTGGGCCAACGCCTGTGAGTGTTCATCAGAGTGACGCCATAACAGGTTCTGATATTCCCGGCTAATTTGAGCCGCTGCATAACCCGATTTCTCTCGTTTAAAAATCTCTAATTGTTCGAACAACCCCTCCAAATTCAGCTCCGTCTGAGCCGCCTGTAACAACATTTCGATCCATTCATTGGGAATTTGTTCTTGGAGATAATCGCGTTGGCTGGCACTCAACACCGGGGAACTCATGCGGGCCAACGTCTCGCGAGCAGCAATCAAGCGGGCTTGCTTGTCTGGCTGAGTGGGGCTCCAGGCAGCGGACAAGGAATCGAGCAACAAATATTCTCGCCACATTTGCTGAACCGGCAACTCGGGTAACGGTTGATACGCAACCGCTTTCATCGGCGGCGTCGTTGCCGAAGGTGTGCTGGGTGTGGTATTGAGTCGCGAAACTTGCAACTCTGCCCCCTTCTGCCACACCGACAAAAACTGATTCGTTTCATATCGCACTCTCAAGACCTCTTCGGCCAACGCCAACTCTTGATTGCGAATGGCCGTGTCAACGATCGATTCGGCACGCTCCAGATGGTTCTTCAAATAGCCTATCGCGACGAGAAACTGCGGATGAGACATTGAGTCGATCAGTTCCAATGCGCGAATACTGTTTGCTGTCTGCTCCGACCATTCTCGAGTCGTATCGAATTGGTGAATGGATTCCAAGCGGTCGAGCAATGACTTCGGCGGAGTCCACCAACTCACGGATCGAGGCGATGCATTTTCTGCATTATCTCCAGTAGCCGAGGCGATAGATTCGTTCGCATCGATTGCCTCTGATTCGATTTCAGGGCGTGTGGGTGCCGTTTCCCCGTTTTCAGAAAGCCGAGCCTCGATTTGCTGCGATGCAACCGACGGAGCCACGTTGGGCTTACCCGGGAGTGTTGGTTCCCAAGTCAATGGATGCAAGCCATCCGATTCCTGTGACGATTGGGCCCCTGTCCCGGCCTCGTTTGATTCCGCCGAGCCTAGAGTTGATCCCGACAAAAGCTGGGCACCACCATTTTCAGGGGTCAGCGACATCAGGTTCTGCGAGGAATGACGAGGAATCGAAAGAGAATCCCCACCCCGCGTCAAACCGTTTGCGCCTTCCGCAAACTCACTCGCAGCACTTGTGCCAGGCCCCGCCGCGAACTCGGCGGGAAGACCCAATTGCTGCAACTCTTGTGCGGAAAACTCAAATGAATTGAGTACAGAATCAAAAAACGAGCCGATCGGTCGGTCCGTAGTGACTTTCTTCTCACCAGCGACGTCCTGATCGACTTCGAAAGTGTCCTTTTCTGTCGAGACAAACTGTACGCTTTCCGTATCCTCGACTTCGTTATCAGCAAATTGGCTGTCAATTATCTCATTGAACTCCTGCTCAATCTGGAACTCAAGCATGGGCTGGGGAATATCCGGTGTCACATCGGCTTCGGAAACCCTCTCCGTTTTGCTTTGTGACAATTCGGTTGCCGGATTGATGGTTGGAATCGAATCGGCGTCATGGTGAGCCAAAATAAACGTGGGTTGTTTGCTAGCAGTGGGCAACGAGAAAGCTGAAGGTTCTCGGTTTTCAACAAGTCCCAATTCCAACATCGTTGAAACATCGGCCGGCAAAGCGGGATCTTGAAAAAGGGCCTCTAGCGTTTTGCTGACGGGGCGCCCCCACTGGTTATCGAGAGTAAGGCTGAAGATCGCGGTCAGTGCGAACGCGCTTGCGAACATAGTCAATGAAAATATCCTTTTTTTCATGGGTCGCCTGCTCTACTCATTCATTAACGCTAGAACTGGAGATGCGTGGGATAACCCAAATCGTTGCCATTCTTCAGCAAAACGATCAACCGAAATGCGATAGCACCCGGTTCGCATGGATAAACCAGACGCCACAGCGTCCAGATGGTGTTGTGTATTCCGGATTCCAAGCTTAAGCCGAGAAAAAGAACCATCGACACGCAGTACTTGTCATCGGAAATATTCCGAAACGAACCTTATCGCTAAACAGAAATCGGCGACGAACGACCGAAGCAATCCCCACTTCAAACTCACAAACGTTAAAGACAACGCATTTTCA
>JBGSIY010000505.1:0-3469 GCA_041742275.1 Pirellulaceae bacterium
CTCAAACCCGGCTCTTCTACCCCGGAGTACCTGTGAGAAAAGATGGGTTGGAATCAACTGCCGCTGGACCAGGGGTCGTCTTCGTCGGCGAAGTCATCCATGGCGTGTTCGCGAAGAGCTTCTAGCGCGGCGAATTCGACCGATGACAAATGGGTTGATTTTAGATAGACCGGAGGGGCAAACCCCGCATCATAGGCTTGTTGCCAACGAGAGGCACACAAGCACCACATGTCTCCCGGTTTAAGGCCCGCAAAATCAAATTGGGGCTGAGGTGTCGATAAGTCATTGCCGGCGCTTTTGGAAAACGTCAAAAATTCTTCTGTCATTTCTGCACACACTGTGTGGACGCCGAAATCTCCACTACCCGTTCTGCAAAAGCCATCACGGTAGTAACCTGTCATCGGGTCAAAGCAGCAGGCCTGCAAATCGGTACCTAAAACGTTCTTAGGATTTCCCATGCTATTCAACCTTCTATTAAAATGAACAACTCGATGCCGGAGCAGGCCGCCAAAGCTATATGGCAAACGGGGGCGAACAAATGCAGCAAGATCAATTGGATGTTTGTCGCTGTATCGTAATCTTTTTTTTGAGATAAGCAACTTTTTTTGTTTGTCGGGTGCAAGAGTCTTGCTTGGAATTCGAGTAAACTAAGATCCTATCCCAAAACGGTACGGACTCATCAGCCGAAACGCCCTAGCGTCCGGTTCGACTGCATAAACCGGCGGAAAGTGCCTTGCGGCTAATAGGTTTTGGGATTCGTTTTAAGAAGCATTCGGCATTGGGCTTTCATCGACACCTTGGGAACTTATGAGGTTTAACATGCTACTCAAATCTTTTCCGATTCAGCAAGCGTTCTCGGTGCTTCTCCATTGGAGTATCATTGTCCTAGCGTGGAGCCTCTGGCTCGCTCCAGGTCAAGTGCAAGCCAAAGCTCCACAATCTAACACAGACACAGAAGCAAAATCAGGTGAGGAAATGACCTACGCCATCGTGCTGCATGGGGGGGCCGGTTCGGCGCCAACACAATTCAACGAGGAATCCAATTCGCAGCGGCGCGAATCGCTCAAGGCCGCTTTGACCTTGGGTCAAGACATTCTAAAAAAGGGCGGGACTGCGTTGGAGGCTGTGGAACAGGTGGTGCTGTATCTGGAGAACGATCCGCAATTCAATGCGGGCGTAGGGGCCGTATTCAATGCAGCTGGCAGCCATGAACTCGATGCTTCGATCATGGACGGCAGCAACTTGGCCTGTGGTGCCGTCGCTGGTGTTTCGCATGTGAAAAATCCTATTTCACTCGCCCGCATGGTGATGACAGAAACACGTCATGTGTTGCTGGCTGGTCCAGGAGCGGAAGAGTTTGCGCGCGAGATGAAGGTGGAAATGGTGACACCGGATTACTTCGATACACCACAGACAAAAGCCGCCTTGGAACGGCAACAGCAACGGCGGCGCGATTCGAGCAATTCGTCGTTGTTGGAATCGCCAGCCAAGGACGAGGATTTGGGGAGCTACTACGGGACAGTCGGGTGCGTTGCCTTGGACTCTTATGGCAATTTGGCCGCTGCTACCAGCACCGGCGGGATGTCCAACAAAAAATTTGGCCGGGTCGGCGATAGTCCCATTGTCGGTGCGGGAACTTACGCTAACAACGAGACGTGTGCGGTGTCTTGTACCGGAACCGGAGAACAATTTATTCGCCATGCCATCGCTTACGATATCTCGGCACAAATGAAGTATAGTCAGACCGATGTGGATTCGGCGGTAAAAAAAGTGTTGGATTCAACCTTGAACAAAAACGACGGTGGAATTATCGCCGTTTCCAAAACCGGGCAAATTTCCATGCAGTTCAACACCGCAGGAATGGCCAGCGCTGCAGCCGATTCCCAAGGTCGCTTCGAAATTGTCTGGGGTGACGAACCTGCTGGTGAGCGTTAGAGACGCGACGATCAAACAGCCAGCGTCGATGGCCCCAGCAGGGTGACCACTCAAAGCCAAAACGGTGCCGGGAGCAAAAACACCGGATTTTCGATCAGGCTCCAGACCCCGTGCCAACTGATATATCGTGTAATAAACAAAATGAACACGAAAGAAAATGAGAGAGGCAATATCAGCAACACGGTTGGGATACTCCACGACCAGTGCCGCCAACGCGCGGCACGCAGTGCGCGGCCATGAGCCCAACCCAAGGCCAAGCGACTCAGCCAACCGGTAAAGACAAACAACAGACTGAGCGTCCAACGGAGTTCAGGGGGTACTTGTTCAATCTTAAGTAGAAACAAGGGAATGGCCAGCGCCAACGTTGTCAAGATAGCCAGCAGGTACCAGATTGGCGCCTGACGCACACGAGCCCAAAAGAGATCCAGGCGAAACAAATCACGCCCCTTCCCTGAGGTCGCGAATTCGGTTTGCAAAGGCAGCAGTACAGAAAAAACGGCGGTAGAAAGAACGGTTCCCGCCAGTCCCATCAGGATTGTCGTTGGGGAGTTCTGACTGGTAGCAACGATCATCATCAATGTCGGAAGAAGCAACCACAGAAAAGATCCCAGAAACCCGACCAGCCCCAATTGGAACAGTCGCCATGTGGGCACTTCTCCCAGGAAAGCCCAAAGTCCGTCGCGTGCGTCGCTCCACAAACGCCGGTGTCGTATTTGGTCGAAAACAATCGCGGGCAAAAACCAATTCTTCAAACGTGGAACTTGAGCTAAGTCATTCGCCAAGTGACGCGAAAAGGGCCAGCAAAAGAAACGCACAACGGGATGCAACCAACGACTTGCCAGGGTCAATCGCAATGTCCACAGAGACAGGGATAAAGGGGCCAACAGTGGCCAGACAAAGTATCGCAGTTTTGCCCCGCAAAACCATGCAGCCAGGATATGGCCGATCAAAGCGACCGCCAAAACTATTTGCACGGCGCGCAAGACCTGGGTCGTGCTGCTAGAGGGATCAATCAAAAAGGACGCGTACCAAAATTCGCCGATTAAATACAGCGGGAGCAAACACAGAAAGGTCCCCAGCAGGCCGCGTCCAACGAGAGCGGCCCGATTGACTCCTGAAAATCCATCACGCAACCGCCCCGACCGGGCGACTCGGCCACTCACATCCAGCAAAAAACCAAAACTGATCAACTGCACGATAGGGATACTGGCGCCGATCGCCACAATCACCACCATAGAAAAGAACCCCAAAATCTGATCGAAAAACCATCGGCAACCGACAGCCCACCGAAACGGCCAACTACGATAACTTTGGTTCGGCAAAATAGCTATTTCATCAACAGCGGTTTGGATTCCATGGTCGGCAAGCACAGGCGAACTCAGGCTTTCACTCAAGTTGTCGCTTGACGTTCCCGTCCCATTGAGCGAAAGGGCAGGCCTCAATAAGCTTTTGTTGGGTGAGCTAGTTTGCGTATTATTCTCGAACACTCCCGGCCCCTTTCAAACAAGGATTGAGATTGGCCCAAACAATCTAC
>JBGSIY010000506.1:0-4291 GCA_041742275.1 Pirellulaceae bacterium
ATGGACTTGATTGATCGAGAGGTCTTGGTCATGCGGCACTTCGAGAATCTTTCCAATCAGGAAGTCGCTGAAACCATGGGCATCACAAAAACGGCTGCCAGTAATCGCTACATTCGCGCAATGAAACGATTGAAAACGGAACTGGAACGCAACCCGGAATGTTTCTTGTAAGGTTTTTTAGTCGCCGGAAACAACGTGCATTTTTGTCGTCGAAACCATAGGGCGAAACAAAGGGGTTCGTTGTGGGACAGCCTTTTGTTCTGGGCCGTTTCCTATCGGTGCTAAATTGTTCGCCGGCGCCATTTCAGGTTCCATCAGAGTGTTGATACTGATATTGGCAAATGGTGCTCCGGATTCGGGTTCGCGATTCCTCTTCAAACTCAGTGGTCAGGATCCCATGGTTTAATCATCCGCCAACAGCGAATCGATCTCGGCGTAGAGATGATCCAAAACTGCACGAATCGATTCATTGTCGTTGGAATCGCGATATTTGATTCTCGGAAATCCGGCCCATACGGATTGGGCCTCATCGAGTTCCTCATTTAATGCCAAACAAAGTGCTTTGCCAAGAAGCACTTCTTCGGACTCACGCCCTAGCAATCCCTCAATTTCATCAAACAATTCCATCGCTTGATCGTATTCCCCGTCACGAGTTAACAGCATAGCTAGACTGACTTTCTCCCGGCCACTCGCCGTTCGCTCGTTTTCCGGCCAGTGATTCGCCAGTCGTTTGGCCAAATCGATAGCGCGGGCCATGTCTTCTGGGGTTAAGGGGCCGAACCAACAGAATTGAACCGTTACACGTGCTTCGCCCAAGGTAGGTGGTACTCGAGATAACCGGTCCAAGGCCGCTCGGCAAACCCTCTGGTATTCTGCGATGTCGCCAGAGATCAAAGCGGCGACCGCGTGATTTCTGCGGTCAGTTTCCGTTGACATCTCATCATTGACCATTCGTTGATATAGCTCTAACGCGCCAGCCGAATCCCCAGACTTAAATCGTCGAGTCGCCATTGCGATTAAAAACAAATCGTCCGGTTCCAGTTCCAACGCCCGCTCTAAATCGGTTATTTCAGAATCTTCATCACCCAACCGTTGTAACAATGATGCGCGATCTCGATATAACGTCCAATCGTTTGGATTCTCATCGACCAAACGATCAATAAACCATTCAGCTTCTGCAAGTGATTCGGTCCTCATGGCTTCAAGCCACTCGAATGAGAACCAGCGGATCAATTTCTGTTGATGGTCTTCTGATCGATCTTTTAGGTTGCGGGCCAGTTCTTCAGCCTGTTGCTTCCGACCCAAATATACCATTGCGGAAATTCGTATAGCCTCCGCCTGCCAATTGTCGGTTGTCGCCACCGACGAATTCGCGGATGTGACTCCATTCGTCGGACTGGGAACCCGCTCCAGACAGTGAATGATCGCGCCCCACTGGCGATCTTGCCACAGCTGAAACAATCGCAGGTCAATGGAATTCATTTTGGAATTGTCGCCCGCTGAATGCAGCGAGTTTATACTCTGCGGATCTATCGCATCCTGTGAAATCGAATTCGAGGTCGCGGCGGACTGTTTTACCCACTCGTTGGAATTTAAGGGAACCACAGTTTGTGACTCTCGATCCAGCCGAAGCCCTGTCGAAAGCTCGAGCGTTGCTTGGTCCCATGGTCGCCATTCAGCGTCACGTCTTTGTTCCACTTGATCAAACGACAGACTCGACCTAAATCTGATAATTCGCCCCAAACTGGATACGGCAACCCATTCATTTGAGTCGTCATCAAATTGGACAGCACGTAACGGCGATGTCACGGCCCGGGGCGGCCCGAGCGGCATTCCCAATTCGATATCAAATTCCTGAATCATGCCGTTGGCATATCCAGCAACGAGCTTTCCTGCCGACGGCGCGTATTCGAGGGCAGTGACCACGATTCCTTTGAATGGGGAAACAATCTGCCGTATTAGCGAACGACGCTGACAGTCCCAAATCTGGATGCTGCCGCCGCGAGTGCCGGTCGCCAGTTGCTGGCTATCTGGCCGAAATGCCATCACGAAGAATCCATCCTTAGCACGTTCGGGCTGAGGCAAAACGTCTTCCGCACCGACCGACACAATCCGCAATCCGCCGGCCTCGTCCGCCGTTGCGAGTCGCGATCCATCGGGGCTGAATAAAACTCTACCCAGGGTCTGCGTACTGCGGATGGGACTCCCCACAGGTTTTTGACTGCTTACATCCCAAATCACCGTCTGCGGGTCCCTGCTCCAATCGGCCGCCATACCTGCAGCGAGGTAGTTGCCGTCATCCGACCAGTCCAGCGAAGTAACGATGTCCAATGTTTTCCATGCAGCCGACGGTTCGGACATGTTTTCGACGTCAAAAATCTGAACGTGAGCACTAAAATCACCAACGGCCAACTGCTTGCTATCGGGACTGAATTTGAGAGTCGTCGCCCAATTCCGTTGCTGAATCCAACCAGTGAGCGGCTCGCCTGACTGCGCATCCCAGCAGCGTATCTGGCAATCCAATGTGCCCGTGGCCGTGCATGAGGTTGCACACAGCAAACCATCGGGGCTCATCGCTACACAACTGACTCTTTCCAGCGGATGAACCAACGGAGAGCCGACGGGCAACCCTGTTTTGATGTCGATCAATCGAGCGACATTGTCACCCGTTGTGGTCAAAGTTACCCCACGACTGCCAATGACCGTTTGAACCTCTCTACGCAATCCCGTTTGGCGCGCCAGCCTTTCAGGAATTGCGGTACGATAGTCCAGCAATTCCGGAAACGCCCACATTTGCCATTCATTGCCAACGACAAGCCAAAATCGGTTGCCTGACGGACTCCAGCGCACGAATTGACTCGTCGGCAGTTTGGTACCCAATGCCTCGAGACTCTGGATATTCAACATTCGGGTCGGACCCGTTTCAGAGGAAACAGCCAAGTACAAACCGTCGGGGGAAATTTGCACGTTACGAATCCGATCACCAGCGTCGAATTCCGCTACGGCATTTATTTCTTGTACTGGCCACGAATCAGCACTCCAGTGATAGCTGCGAACCATTCCGTTGTCGAATCCGACGATCAATTGGGGTTCGAATGGATGAAACTGAATCGATGTGATTGCATCACTGACAGGAAGTCTCTGAATTTCTCGGGTTTTCACATTGACCAGGAAAGCGTCCTGGTACGATTCGGTGGCAATTGCCAAGAACGTTGAATCGGAGGAAAAACTACCTGAAACGGGACGGTAGGGCAGGTTGATTCTCTGCTGAGTGAGTTCCCACGGTTCGGAGTCAAACAAGTAAATAAATCCATCATTGGGTTTATTCCCTCCGCCGGTTGCTACCAACGATCCATTGGAGTGATAGGCTACAAACGATGCTACTTGAGGCAATTTGAGAACGATCGATGATGTCGACGAATTCTCCCCGAATTGAGTCACAGCGCCCAAAGCAGTTTCTTGGCTTAATCGGCCTGTTGCCACGAGATGGGACTTTCCTTGCGGATGGAATGAAATTGCGGTGACCTGTTGATTGTCACTCTCGATTGCTTCGGGTTGCCACGGTTCGTCGAGTGGGCTTCCTGTACGCGCGTCGTACCATTGCAGATTGCCCCGTAAACCGCCAACCACCATTAGGTTATCATCGGGGCTAACAACGAGATCCGTAATCGTATCCACAAATTCACGGCGGTGGATCAAGTGAGGGGTTCGCGATTGCCACTGTTCTAGATTGGCTATCACCAAACTCTTCCACGGCCGATCGACATCAACTTCGGGCATGACGTCGAGGCCATGGTTCATCCAGTGCAGTCCCTCAAGTGGATTTCCGCCACGACTGAGATCAAGGCCTTTTTGAAAAAGGAGTCGCGACGACTGCCGTTCGATTTCACGTGAGGCGGCAATGGCTCGTGCTTTTTCAGCACTTGCGATTTGTTCGTTCGCTTTGGCAATACGTCCGTTCTCTTCGGCTCGCTCTTTTTCAGTTTTGGCAACTTCCGCAATCGCTAACGCTTCGCGCCATTTCCATGTGACTCCTGCAATTCCTAATAGCAAAACCAGCACGAGTGCGGTGGACAGGGCCGCGAGCGTGGGATTGCGGCGACTCCAGCGGTAGAGTCTTTCAAAGCCGGAAATCGGTCGCGATAGAATCGGACGCCCGTCCAAAAACCGGCGGAGATCTTCAGCCAAATCTTCTGCCGTAGCGTAACGATCTGTCGTTTGGTGGGCGACCGCTTTGGTAACGATGGTCTCCAAGTCCCGTGGAATGTTTCCATCACGCTGTTTCAGCGGC
>JBGSIY010000507.1:0-3157 GCA_041742275.1 Pirellulaceae bacterium
GACGGTAGTTCAGGCAGGGCTCGATCTTCACGACTGAGATCGGCCTCATTGATAGTAAATCCGTCCGGTGTATTTCGTGGAGGCGGCGTGGCGAAAACCGGGCCTTCTTTCGGATGCAGGGAGCTGAGCGAATCCTCGACAGCTAACTTCTGGTCGCTGACCTGCTCCCGCTTTAAAAACGAGAAATCGGGTTGCCGAATTTTTTGTGCGGATTTTTCAGCATCCTGTTGAACTTGCGGGAGCCGCTCTGTGTTTCCCAACTTCTCTTGCAAGTTGGGCAAACGAGTCAGCTCGGGAACAGACTCGTCCGCTGGCAACAGGGGGGTTCGCAGCGTCAGGTCCTCGTTGGCTAATTCTTCGACCGGGTTGGTCGCTCCAGCTCCGTTTTGGTTCTTGGTGCTGATGCCAATATAAAACGCGGTCGTCAATAGTCCGGCCCCGAGTATCAATTGAGCAAGGTTGAATTTGGTCATTCCAGCGACTCCATGTCGTAAGCGATAATGTCCACGAAGGTATTCCTAATCATCGGACCAGGAATTATGCCCTACGGTGACTATCGGAGGCGGGAACTATACGAAAAAGGAAAGATTTTGGATCAATTGACAAACAAAAAAAAGCTTTGGTCCTGTTGGCGAAACTTTGATGCCATACCTTTCCGACCTTCGGCCGTCTAAAATCCTTCACCGCCGGAACGAAGCACGATACCGCATTTCACTCCTGCCGCAGCGTTCCAAAAAAACGTTGCAAACAGACCGAAAACACCGTGTTCCGACAAATTAACCTGCCCCGGATCCAGCGGAACTTTGCAAATGTCCTGGCCGCAATTCAGATTACCCAGCCTGCAATAACCGCAAAATCGATCCAGGATTAATATTCTGTTTGGCCGATTCCAACAAAACGGGAGCGGCGCTATCACACCGACACTCCCCAAATTTTTTATTGTTGATTTGTCCGTCCGGGACAACCTACGGCAATTCGATTCTGGACTTTGTTTCATCGGCCGGTGGTTTGCTGGGAGCTTCAGCACCGGGCATCGGAGGACGAGGGGTCACAAAGGCGATGCGTAACTGATGCAACGTCTCCGTTAAAACCTTACTCTCTTCGTCGGTCAGATTGCCGCGAGTTTTATCTTCGGCCACGGCAAGTAAATCGATGAACAATTTGGCTACATCCCGGTCGACTTTGGGGTTCCCTGTAGTCGGATCGGCGAAGTAACCGAGTGCGTTTAACGCTTGCGTCGAAAGCGTTCCAACCAACATTTCGAATGAAGCCGAGGGAAGCGGTGCGGATTCCTTTTTCTTCGCTTGCCATTTTTCGCGGGCTAGGGCCTCCTCTTTTGCTGCGGCTTCTTGTTTTTCTCTTTCGACTTGAGCTTTCCAACTTTCGTCAATCACTAATTTTGGGTCTGCTTCTTGGGATCCATCGGACATCGTTATTACCACTCCCTCCACGGGTTCGAAATAATAAAAGTTGAATTGAGAAAATAAAAATTTTCGGTGGCGCCCGACAGCGGCCCGATTCATAATGCGATGTTTTCAATGTTCGCAACGGTGCCGCCCATTGAGCCTTAAATCAGGACGCATTGGTTTCCGAGAAAGACTCTCGTGAGCTTCTTCGCACCGCTGCTTGGATGAATCCTGAGAACAATGGATGGGCCTCGGTCGGCTTGGATTTGAATTCCGGATGATATTGAACGGCGACGAACCAGGGATGCTCGGGGAGTTCAATCACTTCGACCAACGAATTGTCTTTGCTAGTCCCGGCGAATAACATCCCGTGGGCCTCAAATTGCGAGCGAAACGTGTTGTTGAATTCGTATCGGTGTCGATGTCGCTCGCTGACGGTGGCTTGTCCATACCATTCGTGCGATTTGGATTCTGGTAACAAGTCCGTTTGTTGAGCTCCCAGACGCATCGTCCCCCCTTTTTCCGTGATGTTCTGCTGTTCGTCCAACAAGCAGACTACCGGATATTTGGTGTTTCGATTGAATTCCGTGGAGTTCGCTCCCTCAAGTCCCATGACATTCCGGGCGAATTCGATGGTGGCACATTGCATCCCCAAGCAGATCCCGAAAAAAGGGATCTTTTTCTCACGTGCGAAGCGAATCGCATCGACTTTCCCTTCCGTACCCCGCTCGCCAAATCCACCGGGAACCAGGATCCCATCATAGCCAGATAATAATCGCTCCGGGCCCTCGCGTTCGATGTCTTCGCTCAAAATACTGCCGACGCGAACTTGGGCGTGATGTTCGATTCCAGCGTGATCGATTGATTCGTAAATCGACTTGTAAGCGTCCTTGTGCTCTGCATATTTACCGACCACGGCGATACTGATTTCGGTTTCGGGATTGCGCATTCGATGGATCAACTCTCGCCAATCATCCAATTCGAGTCGTTTGGCGCTCAAACCCAATTTCTTGATAATCAACTCATCCAGTTTGTTATCCACTAGGCTCAGCGGAACCTCGTAAATGGAGAAGTCTTTATCTTGCTCTTCAATCACTGAATTAGTGGGCACATTACAGAACAAGGCAATTTTTTCCCGATCGCTTTGCGGCAATTCCCGTTCTGTGCGGCAGATCAAAATATCGGGTTGAATACCGATTTGACGCAATTGTCCGACAGAATGTTGAGTCGGTTTGGTCTTCAGCTCCGCGGCCGCCTTAAGATAAGGAACCAATGTCAGATGGATGTAAAGACAATTTTCTTTGCCGACGTCCAAGGCAAATTGGCGAATGGCTTCGAGAAAGGGTTGACTTTCAATGTCCCCGACGGTTCCGCCTATTTCCGTAATGACAACATCCACGGAATCATCGGCCATCATCGCAATGCAATTTTTGATTTCGTTGGTGATGTGGGGGATCACTTGGACGGTTTGCCCCAAGAACTCTCCACGCCGTTCTTTTTCGATCACGCGGAGGTAGATTTGCCCGGTTGTATAATTGGAATGACGAGTCAACGGACTGTGGGTGAACCGCTCGTAGTGCCCCAAATCCAAATCCGTCTCACTGCCATCGTCCAGAACGTAAACTTCACCGTGTTGAAAGGGGCTCATCGTCCCCGGATCGACGTTGATATAGGGATCCAATTTTTGCATCCGTACCCGCAGGCCCCTTCGTTCCAACAGCATTCCGACTGAGGCACTCGTCAGGCCCTTG
>JBGSIY010000508.1:0-6756 GCA_041742275.1 Pirellulaceae bacterium
GTGGGTCTCGACGAATGCTGGTTTCACCATCAACGGTCTGAACATCAACATTCTGAGCAGCGAAGCTGACGTGTTGCAAGCAACGAGTCACTTGATCGCCAATCCTGGCGGTACACGTTGGAATGCCACTGCCCCGGGAACCCTGGGAGATTTGGCAACGAACGTCAACGCCATCGCCTTGTTCCCACCCGCTGGATTGTCAACGACCGGCTTGAACGATTTTGTGTTGTTCAGCGAAGTTCAATTTAACGCGACTGCTCTGGGCACAACAAACCTGTCCTTCACTCAAGGAGCGAACTCGGTAACCTACCGCGGTGTTCAAGGCCAAACGGCTTGGAGCCAGTGGAACGCACCAGGAACAGGAACCGTGAACGTGATTTCAGCGATTCCTGAACCCAGCTCGGCAGCTGTATTGGGCCTGCTTTCCATTGGCGGATTGGCTCTTCGCCGCCGTCGTAGCTAGATAAAAAATTTAGCTAGATACGAAGTGTCAGACAAAATAAAGGAGAGGGGCGTTGAAGAGCGTCCTCTCTCTTTTTTTCTTCTACAATTACCTGAATTGCATAAATTTAAAACAGGGAACAAGCGAAAATGCTGGAAAAGATCATGAACGTCGGTCGCTGGGCAACGTTGGTCACGGGAGCCCTGGGAGTCTGGGCACTGTTTGCACCGGCCATCCTCGCGCACGATGGCCCCGACCCGATTGCCCATTGGCAGTTTAACGAGCGCTACATTTCTGAGTTGAGCCTCAAGGCACGACTGGGACCCGATGGAACGTTTGCCAGGGCGCCACAAATTGTGCCAGATCCATTTGGACAAGCGGTGGCCTTTGACGGAATGGTCCAGGACTGCCTGTTGGCAAAAGATTCCCAATCGGTCAGCACGATCTTGCCAAAACGTGACATCACCATTGCTGCCTGGGTCGGCATTGATCGCCCTGAGGAATGGGGTGGCATCATCGGAGTGATCCAAGATAACGGGGATGCCGAGTCCGGTTGGATTTTGGGCTACGACCAGTCTGTATTTTATTTCGGATTGGCATCGACCGGAACTGATGATGGTGACGGCAAGATGACTTACCTGCGCGGAAAAACAAAATACGAACCCGGAAAACTGTACCATGTCGTGGGTGTTTATGATGGCACGACCATGCAAGTTTATGTTAACGGTCAATTGGATGCCGAGTCATCGGAACAATCTGGCGAAATCCTGTATCCTCAAACAGCCCCCGTGGTGATGGGCGCCTATCGTGACCGCAATGAATTCCACCCGATGAAAGGGCGTATTCGCGAAGTCGCCATTTATGATTTGGCTGCCAAAGCCAAATGGGTAACACACGAATTCGAACATCAGAAAGATTTAGCGGCCCTGGATTTAACGCCAGCTCCATCTGACCTGCAATTCCTCGTCGCGCCGTTTCTGCAATATGGAACGCAGACCGGTATGACGGTGGTCTGGCAAACGACGACTGCTAGTGATGCGACATTGTATTGGGGCGAGGATGTTGAATGCAAAAACAAAATCGAAGGGACTGCTGAAAACTCTTCTGCCTCGGGAGTGCACCAAATCCGTATCGAAGGCCTGACGTCCAATACTCAATACTTTTATCGAGTTGAATCCAAAGCCGGTTCAGAGACATTGACCAGTGAACCCTCAACTTTTCAAACGGCCAGTCCACGGGGAACACCGGTGTCATTCGCCGTGATTAGCGACACACAGAAGAATCTGAAGGTCGCTGGTGAAATCTCTGCGTTGGCCTGGGCGCAACGCCCTCACTTTCTCCTCCATCCCGGCGATTTGGTGGATCAAGGCAAAAAAAATTCTGACTGGTTAACCGAGTTTTTCCCCGCGATGAATGTGCTGATATCACGCGTCCCACTTTATCCGGTGCTAGGCAATCACGAACAGAATGCTCAGAACTATTTTGACTATATGGCATTGCCGGATCCGGAATACTATTACATGTTCTCCTACGGCGATGCTGATTTTTTCATGATTGACTCCAATCGCAAGGTGGAACCGGGTAGCGAACAATACCAATGGCTAGAAGAAAAATTGAGTGCTTCGACGGCGATTTGGAAATTTGTTTGTCACCATCATCCCCCGTACTCTTCGGATGAAAACGATTACGGAGACTTGTGGAAAACCAACAAAGGCACCTACGGGGACACTCGCGTCAGGCAGTTGGTACCCTTGTATGAAAAATACGGCGTGGACATTGTGTGGACAGGCCATATTCACTCGTACGAGAGAACGTGGCCGATTAAAGACAGCCAAGCGGTAAATGATCAAGGGACGATCTATATGATCACTGGTGGCGGCGGAGGTTCACTGGAAACCCCCGGCCCCTACCGTCCTTTTTTTCAAAACAACGTTCGCCGCGGCCATCATTACACGATGGTACACATCAATGGGAGCAAGTTAGAATTGAAATCGTTTTCGATCGACGACAAAATGTTCGACTGCACGGAAATTGAGAAAAAGTAAGCCTTCGTTTCGTGGGGTGAGTCAAACCAATGGCGTTGGCTCACCCCACTTTTTTTGTTGTGCCTAAGGTTTTTGTGGCCAAGGCCGTGGATTCGATTTGCTGTTAGGATATGTCCCAAAATAATTTCCGCGTTTGGTTTGTCGGCGCCGCAGGTATTGAAGGCCTTTGCCGGACTTTCTAGCTCAGCGAGCTCACCGATCCGATTCCGTATTTTTTTTCATCAGCACCCCGAAATAGACGCGAACAGAACAGGGCGAATCAAGAACGTCGCTGGCACCCCTTCAGGGTGCAATGTCATTGGCAACAACCTTCCGGTGGTGTCGCTGCGCTCAACCACCGGCTAATAGCTGATAACCCCTATCGGGGTAAATCGAGAAGTTCTTTCAGAACAATTCGGCAGGAACAGTCATGTAACAAAATCCAGTTTTCAAATTTGGTGGAGTATGTGTGCACTCGGTTTGGAAGGGAAACGGACGTTCATGCGTTCCGACTCAACCGGGAACTTATTTCCGGAAATTTACTTAGCAGGTTGGCGAGCGATATCGAGTGTTGCGTCATCTCATTGTTGCCGCTGCCGAGGTGGTTCCCAATTTTATTGTGCCGTCCGGCTGATTTGCGGGGAGTTCTTGCGGAATCGATCCCGTTTTAAAAATTGTTATTAACGGAACACTCGTGAGTGAGTTGATCTTGTTCCCGAGATCAGAAGTTTGGCGTACAACAAAAAAAAACCCTCGTCGCATTTAGCGGCGAAGGTCTTTGTTGCTTTCGTCGTCCGATCAGAGTGTCAACGGGATCACTTGTCATGGAAGTCTAGGAACCACCATCCGTCATCCCACTGCAATTCCACGCGGCGCCAGCCCATGGGAACTTGGGGATAAGGATAAAACGGACCGATATAGGGCCAAGCAGATGGTGAGTATTGCTTGGGGTAGTTGACGGCTGCATAGTTAGGGCTCGCAGCGTAGGCTGGCCAAGCATAACCTGGCAGGTTGGGCGCCCCGCCCATGCCTTGGTCACCGGTGTAACCCATCGGCATTGGCATCGGAGTGTTGCTTGAAGCTTGGGATACAGGAGCGAAAGAACCATTCATCGGGCCGTAGCTTGGCTCAATCCCGTTCCCTAGCTGGGCAGGAACTCCCAGAGGAGCCCCTGTAGCGATTGGGGATGTTGGTACTTGGTAATTGACCTGTTGGGCAACCGGTGCCTGCTGAACAACAGGTGTCATTGCTGCCGAGCTCGGCTCAACGACTGATGTTTTGATTTCGATGTCATCCACAATTTGGGTGGCACCTAAATGTCCGGCTTGCTGAGCGGTTTGCAGAATCAAGTCTTCTTGCTGTTGATTGGCTGCATAACCTGTAAACCAAACGGTTCCTTGTTCGACTTTCAAATCGATATTGAAACCACGCAAATTACCGGCTTGTTGATGCGCCTGCAATTTGCTCTTAATGAATTCGGCAATTCGCTGGTCGTCAGCTTGAGCCACTGTGGGCAGAGCTGCAGCAACCGCAACGGCCAATCCGAGCACGAAACGTCGCATGTGTTTCCTCCTGAATGACAACGAAGATCGCAACTGAGTCAGTGATGAGTCGCTGCTGTTTTCCCTCAGGGGTTACAGTTGGGTCAACTCGTCTGACAAACTAATGAATCGAGCCCAAACGGATAAAATTCCGTCAAGCACTCGATTCGGTTTTTTCCTGGTGGATTGCCGTTCGCTCGAACACCCGACAATCGATGTCGAATAGCAGGTCGCAAGCGTCGGGCTCGTCGGATAGCACAACCCAAGAAGCGAAGGTCGATAGTGATAGAGAGAACGGTCGATAACGACCGCCACGGATCACGATTTGAATTCCCCCCCTTGGGATGACTGCTAACCAGCCGTTCCGTTACTAGTTTTCGTCCAAATGCAATACGAAATGGTAGGTTTTTTCTGATTTTGGCGATCTTCCCGAAATTTCTGGCTAGTAAACTCCCGATCTCGCTAGCGAATCTGGATAACTTTAACGATGGCGTAATACATCCTGCCTGGAGGCGACCCCAGGAATCGATTTCGCCGCTGTGAAATTACGGCTCAATAATGACGGGTAAATTCAAGGAATTTGAGTGGGTCCCGTTGAGAATGGCGATTCCAAAACCCAAAAACCGCGCAGATCTCCTTTCGTTCATGGAAATGTTAACTCTTTTTCTCGTCGCTTGACGTTCCGCCATTTTCAAGGTCTGATGATAGCTCCAAAGTGGACGTTGCCAGCAAGTCAAGCCCCCCTCTTTTGGAAAGAACCCAGGAAGGTAAACAATGTTAGTTTTGAGTCGAAAAGTTGGCGAGCGGATCTGGATTGGTGAGCACATCTCAGTGACGGTAGTTCGCGTTACCGGCGGTGGCGTGAGGATCGGAATTGAGGCACCTGCCGAACTACCGGTCGTTCGCGAAGAGTTAAAAAAGAAGATTCAACAAGAAGAATCGACCAAGTCGAGCGAGACCACTGAGCCTTCCTCGCAACCGCTGTAAATCTTTGATGCGGCTTCCCGGAAAATGGTTGCATTGAACGATATGCTGCTTGGCAGTTTTGGTCTGCTTTGCAGCAATCTCTTCTATTCGGCTTGGATAACAGGGCCGTCGAAACTCGGTCAGTGCCCGGGTGTTCGACTGTTTAACCTGGGTCTGTTATGGCCATCCGTCGCTCACTGTCGACATTGCGACGGCATCCCGCTGCCGAATATCGTGATGGACTTGGCCGAGCAATGCCTGATTTTCCTCGCCTAATTTCCACGGGAACGAAAACCGGGATCCAGCCTCCCCCTTGCGAATAAAGTAGAGACAACCAGAATGAAGTGCTGCTAGTAAACTTTTTTACAATCGAAAGTATTTTGAATCGTGAATTATTCGCAGTCTGTCGCTGATTTGATTGAACAGCTTAGTCGGCTGCCCGGTATTGGGCGGCGATCAGCAGAGCGGATTGCCTACCATATCTTGCGCGTCAATCAATCCGAAGCGTTGGCGTTGGCTGAAGCTATTCGTCAAGTTCGCGAGAATGTCTGTTATTGTCAGGATTGTTTTAGCCTTTCCGAAAATCCACTTTGTCAAATTTGTCGAGACACGTCGCGGAACCGATCGCTACTGTGTGTTGTGGAGCAACCTCGTGACGTTTTGGCCTTGGAACAATCGGGGCATTACCGGGGACTGTACCACGTGCTGTTGGGACGAATTGCCCCGCTGGAGAATATCGGGCCCGACCAATTGACCATCGAGGCATTGGCTGATCGTGTGAGTCGTGGTCAGTTCACTGAAATTATCTTGGCAACAAATCCCACGGTCGAAGGGGACGGTACTGCCCTATATATTTCCAATATATTAAGTGAGTTCAATTTGAAACTCACGAAACTAGCTCGAGGAATCACGACGGGTAGTGTTCTGGAACATACCAACAAAGAGGTCTTGGCCGATGCCCTCATGGGTCGAAGACCATTGTAATGGGCGATCCACAAACAAACGCGGCAGGGAACCGACAGGGCCGTTACCCTCTCGGATAAAGAAGGTTTTGCTCGTTAAGGGGAGCCAACTCAAGTGCAGCCAACTCGCGAGTAGCCAACTCAAATCTGTTACGTCTCAATTTCTTGCGAAGAACGGCTTAAGTTCACGAGCGGTTCGGTGTCGCTAGGAGCGGGGGAACGGGACAGTCTAGGGATTCAGAGAAGGCCCGAAACATTTCCGCTTCATCCACATTGACGTGATGATCGAAAGAGATGGTCGTCGCCGCAGCCGTCAAGATCAGCTTTTTGATTTTCGGCGAGGCGTGCGACAACTCTGTGATGGCCGAAGCCAAAAGCTTGAAATCAAAACCGCCTTCGACATAGGGAGCCTGAACCTGTGACGGGAAGGTTTTCACGCCCGCTTGAAATGCCTGTCGTGCTTCTTGCTCATCAACATGACCCACTTTGGCCAACACCGACAAAGTCATGGCGATCGCACCATCGACTTCCGGCAACCGCGTGTATTTAACAGGATGGGGCAAACCGTGTCCAAAGTGCCGATCCAGATGCACCACTAAATGGTGCCGGAGAAAAAATTCAAACAGGCTGATTTTTTGGTCGGCGGCAATAAGTTCCGTCACCATCTTGCGGAAGTCCCTATATTGCGGAGCAGACATGCCAACCAATGTCCCTTGGAGAATTTCAAACACGGGCATGCGATACCGCATGTCCATTCGTTCAATGGCGGGCCACAAACGCTGGAGTTCCTCAACGACCCCGCTCCCCTCCCGCTGCTGAAT
>JBGSIY010000509.1:0-3620 GCA_041742275.1 Pirellulaceae bacterium
TGGGCGGTTGCGGCATACGGCAACCCATGTGCGGAATGAAGTTTTAATATTGTGGCGTCGACTCGCTGGAGGTTTATCGCGAGGACAGCAGGCGGCATTGGCCGAACCTTGGATTGCATCCCTGCGAAGTTTAGTTAAACAAATGTCGGGAGTCCCGCAGACAGGCAAGGGGGCCGTGCCCAGACCAGAGGAACTGATTGAGGTGTGGCGTTTATTAGGCTCGTTGGAGTTGCTTACACCATTACAGAAAACGGAACTCGGAAATTGGATTGTCGCGTTGCACACCAAACCGAAAATGCGTCAAACACGAGACGCGATGATTTGGGCGTTGGGGCGATTGGGGCAACGGGTACCCGTCTATGGCCCATTGAATTCGATTGTTCCCCCAAGTGACGTCGGTTCATGGATCACCGCACTAATCAATCTTCGCGGTTGTACTTCGTTGGAACATCTGTGTGTTGTTCAAATGGCGAGAATGACCGGAGATCGGTATCGGGATATCGATGAACCATTGCGGAAACAAGTCATCGCATGGTTAACAAGCGAAAAAGCCTCGGAGCACTATATCGCTTTGGTCCAGGTGGGAGGTAAATTCGACAGTGAAGAACAGACACGAATTTTTGGCGAAGCCCTTCCCCCGGGTCTACGGCTGGAATAACACCGAGATGTTTTTTGCGTCACCAAGAAAAAGTTATCTAAAATGGTGTAAACGGGGACTGGTTGAAGTCGCAATGCCCAATCTGTTTCGGTTAGTCACGTCGGAAGAGTTCAAGAATTCGTCTGACTGTCCGTTGATTTATTTTCTGAGCGTTGACACTCGGCTAAAAACGAATCAATGATCACCTTGGAGATTTTTTCGCGGAATTCCGAGTTGATGGGATGAGCAATGTCGCTGAACGCACGTTGATTTGGCTCAGTCGCTTGATTCGATTCCTTAATGTTTTTTCCGCAGTCGCTGCAGAATTTCGCAGAAAGGTGGTTTTTGCCGGAGCAAAAGGGGCATGATCGCGTTGCTTTTCGACTGGGCATCGCCACAAAGAACCCTTGGTCTGATTCCAAAACGCGAATGTCATTGATAAGAAAAGCTTCGTCAAACACGATTCGGCAAAAGCCTCGCAACCGGTCCGCTTGGGACTTGGCCAATTCAATTTGAATGGATGTGATTTCCATAACACTCGAAGAAAAGCGAAAAGATGTGCCGTTAGAAACGATTGCATTAGACAAGACTTAGGCCATTTTAGAAATATCGTGCAACCAACGTTTTTACTATATTTCGGAGAAACGGGTCTTTTGCCACAAATTCTTCGTAGTTTTTGCGGGTAAAACTTTGGGTTCTTCTTTGAAGAAAAATTTGAACCGAACAAAATCGTCAGCGGCCTGAGGTGCTTTCTTTTCCCTTAAATGGTGCCCCCGGTCTATAAACCTGGGCAAAAATGTCTCGCTTGTTCGTCGAATTTGCCCTTCCCTATAAGTCTAAACTGGCTAGAATAAGACGGAATATTTTGTAGAAGAAAAGGGATTTTCGCGGCAATGGGGCTTTAGCCGGCCACAGGTTTACCGCAATCCGATGGGCATGATTCGTCGGCGATGAATACCTTTGGTTGGGATTTGGCCTCTTGAATTTCCATTTGGGCTCCAGGATTCCGCCATACGGTTTTTGTCGTCTGGTTTCCATCGTGAAAGTCTTCCCGAAACTGCTGGAGTTGTTTGTCAAGAAGATGTTCGTCGAAAAAAATTCGCGAACCATTTCGGAAACAGAATGACTCTTAAGGTAAATGCTTCTCCTCTTTTTTTGATCGAGCTCGCGTCGTTCGTTGTCTTTTTTGGCTGACAACCAACACACGTTGCCGATTAACGTTGTTTGATGTTTTTTCAAGCCAAAGGATTTTCTGAATTACGGTGCTATAGATGAAATTGGAAAAAATTAGAAACATTGGTATTTCTGCTCACATCGACTCGGGTAAAACGACGTTGAGTGAACGGGTTCTCTACTACACCGGCCGAATTCATAAAATCGAAGAAGTCAAAGGTGGCGGTGACGGGGCCACGATGGACCATATGGAACTGGAAAAAGAGCGTGGGATCACGATCACCAGTGCCGCGACCTATGCCCAATGGAAAGACTTCAACATCAACTTGATCGATACGCCTGGTCACGTGGACTTCACTGTGGAAGTGGAACGAAGTCTTCGCGTTCTCGACGGAGCCATTTTGGTTTTGTGTGCGGTGGGTGGCGTTCAAGCTCAATCATTGACTGTTGACCGTCAAATGAAACGCTATGGCGTTCCTCGTTTGGCCTTCATCAACAAAATGGACCGAACCGGTGCCAACCCAAATCGCGTTGTGCAACAGATGCGTGACAAATTGAATGCCGATGCGGTGTTGATGCAAATTCCCATCGGAGCCGGCGAAACGTTCTCCGCGATCATCGATTTGATTACGATGAAAACGATGTATTTTGATGGCGACAAAGGCGAAACGGTTCGCCGAGAAGAAATTCCGGCGGATCACCTCGACGCTGCCAAAAAAGCCCGACAAGAAATGTTGGAAGCGTTGGCGATGTTCAATGACCAGATGATGGAATTGCTGTTGAGTGAAGAAGAAGTTCCTGAAAAATTGATTCATGAAGTTGTCCGGGATGCCTGTCAGAACCAAAACTTCACGCCCGTGTTTTTAGGGTCGGCTTTCAAAAACAAAGGTGTGCAGCCTTTGTTGGATGCAGTCACGACCTATTTGCCTTCGCCGCTGGACCGTCCAGTGAAGGCGAAGGATTGGGAAGATCAAAATAAGGAATATCCACTCAAGGCGGATCCTGATGGACCGTTTGTTGGCATGGCCTTCAAAATCGTCGAAGACCCTTATGGTCAGTTGACGTACATGCGCGTTTATCAAGGCAAAATCGTCAAGGGTGAGTCGTACTTCAACCAACGTACTCAACGTAAAGAACGCTTCAGTCGTATCGTCCGAATGCACTCGGACAAACGCGAAGAAATTGATGACGCCAAAGCAGGTGACATTGTCGCCGTGATGGGCGTGGATTGTGCGAGTGGTGACACCTATGCTCAAACCAACAAAATGTGCTCCCTAGAAAATATGTTTGTGCCTGATGCCGTTATCAAAATGGCTGTTATGCCCAAAGACCGATCGAGTGGAGACAAACTAGGCAAAGCGTTACAGCGATTCCGCAAGGAAGATCCCACGTTCCAGGTTTTCAACGACGAAGAAACCGGCGAAACGATCATCTGCGGGATGGGTGAATTGCACCTGGATATCTACATCGAGCGGATGCGGCGTGAATACAAAATCGAAATCGAAGCCGGTGCTCCAAAAGTTAGCTACCGCGAGGCTCCAGGTGAGAAAGTCGAATTTGATTACAAGCACAAGAAGCAGTCCGGTGGCTCGGGTCAGTTCGCTCATATCAAGGGCGAGATGAGTCCAATCGATACTGAAGGCGATGTGACGTTCGAGTTCGAAGAGCACATCGTCGGCGGACGCATCCCGAAGCAATTCATTGCACCCGTCGAAAAGGGTATGCGGGATTCGCTGGGCAAAGGACCTTTGGCTGAGTTCCCTGTCGTTGGCGTGCGGATCGATCTTCGAGACGGCAGCTACCACGATGT
>JBGSIY010000510.1:0-5449 GCA_041742275.1 Pirellulaceae bacterium
TCGACGAAATCTTGATTCCATTTGAGGATCTGCGGGACGCGACGAAGATTGGAATCGGTTTTCATTCGAAGGACCAGGGGATGGTCATTGTGAGTGACGGCGCCAGGAGTTTGGCGAATCGTCGCCTTGATTTGGAGTTGTCACCAGAAATCACGAGGATCGCGTCCGGAGAAATTGAGGATTTCGAAACCCCCGTCCGCCGCTGACATCCGCGTCTGAGCCCTCAGCGTTTCCGATTTTTTTATAAGTTGGGAACAAGCGGTATGTGTCGACCGCTGGAACCGTTGCCTAAAAAATCGAGCCAAGTTACCCACCTGGCAACCTGGCTCGAATGTCAGGCAAAATTCTTCCGTGAGCGCACGCTCATTTTTCAATTACGGGTTCCGTAGTATCATCGACCTTGTTGGGATCGATTGTACTTCCCGAATTTCCAGGCAATTTACGATTGGCCGGGTCGACACCCGTGTCCGTGTTAGGCAGACAACCTGCTGAAACAAACAACAGGGCGACAAACAGTAGGGCACAGCCCCCAAGTCGGTGAAACATCATCAACTCCAGTTCAAAAAAAGGAAAATAAGTTAATGATGTTTTGTCGTTGTTTGCCCAGGCTGAGTTCCCCATTTTTTTGACGAATCAGCAAAAAAACATGACCGAAAACAGCGTGGCCTCAAACCATCCCTGGCGGCGAATTCGATGGCCTAATTCCGTGAATCCATTGGGATCACCGCTTTCATTTACTGGAACCGTTAACCATCCAGAATCGCGGAACGCGACTAACACTCAGTGGAATCGATACTCAAGCTGGCAAAAACTCCGTCGCGTACCGAATGTTGATGGATGGCGAAATAGCCATCAGGATGCAACAAAATGAACTGCTCTGCATCGAAATCTGCCGTGCCGCAAATGTGATAACTATTTGTCGCTTGGTCCCCCAGCGATATCCCGACTTGAGCGCGGAAGGCGGCGTCACCCGTGACTGCGAGAGTCGCGGTGACACCATCGCGAATCGTTATGTTCGATTCAAGGTACAGCGTTTGCGCAAGACTGTCATCGAACAAGTTTAAGAAACCCACTTGGGAAATACTTACACTGCCAGCCGAGACGAAATGCGTCCGGGCGATCGTGACATTACTATGGCCACCAATCAACACACCTAGGTTACCCCAAAAATGTGCGTCTTGAAGCTGAAGATTCTGAGTGGGTGTGTTTCCGAGAATGATTTGGTTATCAGCACGAAATGTAGAAGTTCCAGAAACGATTAACGACGAATCAACCACACTCGCGATCGTGCCGGACGTGACGAGCTCTAATTGCCCGGCGAAGCTGTCCCCCAGCAGGTACAAGTCGGAGCTTTGTCTAACAAAAACGCTTTCATTGACTTTCAAATTAATGAGTCGAAGATCAGCCATACTTGCTCGTCCAACATCAACACTTCCTAAGGAATTAAAATGTGTTGATCCTTCGACCGTTAAAACATTCTGTTGACCATCACTCAAAATTGTGTCCAGCGTCGATTGCACGCTAAAATTTCCAGCAATTCGGATCACTGCATTATCGGAATCCAATAGCCTGCTGGCCGACAAATTGGCACTACTGTTGGTATCCAGCCCTTGGTGATCGGCCAAAACACTTCCACCGATTGAGACATAACTGGCAGGCTGAATCGTGGTGTCGACGAAGGATCGGAAATCCAGGGTGCCGTCAGTCATCCAGGCAGACAAACCAAAGACGGCGTTCAAATTGTCCAAGCTAATATCACCGAATGTGCGAGACAATGATGTGCCCAAAATCAGCTCGGGTGTTTCAATGATGCCACCCGTTTGCTGGATCCCCGAGTTGGCGTGGAGGAGGATTTGCCCACTCGCTCGGATGTTCCCCGCAAGAGTAAGCCGACCCAATTCAAGACCCCCAGTAGCGATAAACAGATTTCTGTCCACCGTTGCGGAGTTTACGATTAAATTATTCTTATCAGCGAATTCAACCGATTTTGCACTGATAACCGAGAGCGAATTCAAGTTGTTGTCGTTCATCCCATCAGTATTCATATCAGCGAATACCCAGTCGACGACACCTTCTCCAACGTCTAAAGTCGTGGTGCCACCAACCACCAGCGGTGAATCATTTGACTGAAAAAGATTCCAAAATCTCTTCTCTGTATTCAACGAGAAATTTCCGCCAACAGTCAATCCCGGCGTGCCAGGGGTTGAATCAACGCTGCGCTCGATTCGCGTTTCGCCAATACCTGACAGGGACAGGTTGCCGCCGACGCTACCCGACAATTTGCCTATTAAATTCAGCGTGTTTGCAAACTCGAAATTGCCCATGCCGGAAACAAATAGGTGGTCGGCTCGAATGCTTCCTCTGCCTACAGACGAGGCACTATTTGAGGCCTCGATTTCGACAACTGGACCATAAACAGTATAAGGCAAGTTTAAGGTTCCAGCCGTCAATGAGATGCGTTGAGTAGCCCGCAACATGCCCGCATCCAACGTATCTCCCGCGTTGATTACAATGTCGGCCGGAAACGGCAAATTTGTTTGAGAAGCAACTCCAAACACTTTAATTTGATTGGCACCATCGGCCAGGTTGACATTCGCAGCAGCAACTCGCAGGTTACTGATTTGCAGTGAACCTGTTTGAGAGAGATCTCCTTGAGTCAGCAAGTTAATGCCGTTGGCTAATGGACTGAGATCGTAATCGCCTTCAAAGACAACATGACGAATTTGCGAATCGATCAAGTCGATATCAAACTGCTGAAACACACCTTGTTCTACAGAATCCTTGCTGATAAACAGAGATTGGCTATCATTGGCTAGGAACATCATGTCCGCCATTTCGGTGCCGTTGAATTTCGAGTTCCCCGTCAACGTAAAGGTATAGTGCAGATCGGATTCGGCCATGAAAAATTGGGAGCTTGCTGCGGCACCATTGTCGGCGGCATGGATGCTCAAAACGCCCGCAGAAAAAGAGAAGTCGACAGCCAAAAGTTGCCGTGACTCCAGTGCATCGTAAGCCAACTTTGCTGCCCTTGCGGGTATACGACGTGAGAACCGCTGTTCGGACTCGCGACGACGGGAATTCAATATTTTTTTCATGGTGAACACTCTTGAAGATTTGTGGAGGAGACTCAGCTGGGGACCGTTGGAAACCCACTAAGTAGACTATACCTGTCACGTAGATCCCATAATAGTGCTGAATTGTCAACATCTGGCCGACAACACTGATTTGCCTATTGATAGTAACACTGAAATTAAACCGGCCAAGGCAGATATCGAAACAAATTGACGACTGACTGGGAACTTCCGGTAGCCGGGGCACTTCGCTAGCAAGTATAAAACGCGAAAAACCACTCCTTTTCATCAAGAAGTGGTTTTCGGGATTGGGTTGGCGAATACCGTCGAAAATTCGTATTCGAGACTTAGTATCTCAAAATCCAGTTAACATTGATGCGGTTGTCGATCACATCGCGACGTTCTGTGAGCGGGAATTCAAATGCGGCTCCGAGTTCTGAATTGCGACGTGGGCGGAACTTAAGACCTACGGCTTGAGTCACAATCGTATTTCCAGCGACACCTGTGGAGCCGAAGTTAAATAAATCACCACCCTCAACACCCGGGATACCCCCTTCGCCCGCTCCGATCCAGTTTTGAACATTGAATTCAGTCAAGATCCAAGTGCGAGGACCAATATTCGTACTGAGGTGATGTGATGCATAAACAACACTGCTCTCATCCACGGTGTCGAACGGCATGCGGATACCACTGGTCGAAACCCAATTGATGGAATCGGCAATTCGTCGTCCGTTCGACAAGAATAGATTTAGGTTGCCTGACCCGTTTCCTTGGAGTGCAGAAGCTTCACCCGATGCGAGTTCGAATGTGAAACCAGCACTGGTCAAGCGTTGGCGGGATGGATCGCGTAGCAGGGCGAACTTTAAACCCGCTGCCGTATCTGCCCAACCGTCACCGACTAGAGGATTGGAAGAGGCGATATAGCCGTCTTTGGTGGCGATGAAGGCGACGTTTTCACTCAAGCGGGCTCGTAGTTGCAGAGCGTAGAGTTGAATATCTCCACCACCGGCTGTCGAGGGAACTTTGTGCTGAAGGAAAATGCCGCGAGCTTCAGTCATCAAGCGAGGATCTTCAAAATAAACGGGATTCGAGATGGGGCTGATGAAGCAATCAAAACCACCCTCGCTGCGCATGATAATCGGCAATGAGAGGCGATTGCCCAATCGGTTGCAGCCGCAGTCCCCTGACCCGCTTCCATCACAGCTATCGCAACCCGTATTTCCGACGTTGAAGCTTCCTGTTGCGCTCGCAGATCCTTGTTCATAAGGTAACGCCGCGGGCGTTCCATCCTGGATGGAAAACGACGCTGGCGATTTATTTGCCGAGGCTTGGAAGAATGAACTACCCAGTTGTGAATCCTGGGCATTACCGGTCGCAACGAACCCCAATCCAGCGGCCAACAAACCAAGAGAGAAAAACAATTTCATTTTCATGACGGTACCTTTTCGCGGCAACAATTGTCCATTTTTACGTGACTCGATAATTGGATGTCGTGTCCCGGTCTTAAGCGGCACGAACCCTGCAACTGATTTCGGCGTCAATGCACGATTTTCCGAACGAGTCGTATCAAAGCGGGACAAACACCACAGTTTTCCTAACAGGACTCAACAGACATGAAACAAGACCAAACCTCTTGTGCAATCCGAATATTTTGACATGCGATCGGTGAAAATAAGGCGGTATTCTAGGTTCTTCCCTCCGCCCTCCAATTGAGTTCCCTGTGCAAAAAATTCGCTAGCACACAAACAACCCTTAATTTCGTTAAAGTTTCACAGGCTAAATCGGAAGGGTGAGTGATGTTAGCGAAAGAGTTCTGCCAATTCGTCTTTGGCTGTCTCCCAGTTTTCGGCGGCGGCGTCGAAGTCGACCGGCATGATTTTCAGTTGGCCTCGGACAGCACGCGAAGTCTCCCGCACATCGGTCGCTAATGGGAGCTGAGCACTCGGCCCCGCCGCCAAACGTCGTTCGATTTCGGGTTGGAGCAAGAAGTCAACAAGTTGGCGAGCGGCATCCGGGTTGGGGGCGTCTTTGAGAATGCATAGTGTGTTCGGGATCAACATGCAGCCGAGCTGATCTGGGTTCTGATCCGGATAAATGATGGCCACCGGAAACCCTTTTTCAATTTCAATGATGGCGTCATCGGTATCGGTAAAGCCCCAGGCATAGCGACCCGCAGCGACGTTGAGGGCGACCTGTTTGTTGCCGCCTTCGATGATGGCGTTCTGTTTAATTCGCGAAAAAAAATCGAGTGTTTCTTGGCGGCCCCATTGCGAGAAGAGGACGGCCGCATGGGTCGCCGTGGTTCCAAACAACGGCTTGGCCAGCCCGCACTTGTCTTTCCAACGAGGGTCAACAAGATCTTGAAAAGAGTTGGGGCG
>JBGSIY010000511.1:0-4990 GCA_041742275.1 Pirellulaceae bacterium
GCAGAAATAATTGAAAAGACAAGGGAGAAATACATCGAGGCCTTTGAACTTTTGACCGACCGTACGTTTCGGTGGAAGTAACTTCAGACTTTCGCCGGAGTCGCGAGCCGGCAACATTTTCATGGGGCACGCTGGTAATCGAAATTGTTTGCGAAGGCGAGCGACCAACGGCTCCTCTTCTTGTTTGTCTCATGGATTGCGCGTCATGGGGGGACGGTTTGAGGTGGCACGCCCCATTTTGATTTAGCGCGCAGATTTTGTTTCATGCTGTTTATCAAGTCGCCGGGAGATTGTCCGCAACGACATCTCTTGCGAATCGTCCCAAATGCCAAAAAAAATTGTCCATTAGTTGCATCAGCGTCAACTGTTGCGGTTTTGAACGATAGTTTGTTTTGATTGCAATCTAATCAGGCCTGTCGAGGATGTGCAAATCGCGGCCCGGTGTACCTTGGATCGAACGCGATCGCGGAACGCCGCGAATCCATGCGGTATCCCTTGTTCTGATTTCGTCCAGAGGACTTGGTTCGCCCCAAAGGGGGACTCATCGACGTTATTGATGAAGGTCTCGGGCATAGCGAATTTCAAGAGGATGGCCTTATGGTCGATCTTGGACGAACACTCCCGCAATCCTGAATTCGGTCGCCAAGGCTTGCACACAAGCCCGCCGGAAAAAACGAAAAGCACAACATGTCGGAGAGAGAATCGAGGAATGAATGTCGCTAGATGAAGGGTCGCACGTTTTAATCATTGGGGCAGGGGTGTCAGGCCTGAATTGTGCTCGGATTCTATATCAGAATGGAGTGCCTGTTAGTTTAATGGAACAGGGGACTCAGGTCGGCGGCCGAATGCAGACCGATGTCGTCGAAGGATTCCGACTCGATCGAGGGTTTCAAGTCTTTCAAACGGCCTATCCTGAGGCGCAATTGGCATTGGATTATTCTGCGCTAGGATTATTTCCTTTGGAACCTGGTGCTTTAGTGCGGTTTGGTGGCAAATGGGTTCGCTTTTCGGATCCTTGGAGGCGGCCGGGTCGCGCCTGGGGCACGATGTTCAATTCGATTGGTGATTGGAAAGATCGCTGGAGACTCATGCGGTTGCGACGCGATGTTCGGCGGCAGAGTATCGATCGGTTGCTCAATTCAGTCGACGGTTCGACGATGGAGTTGCTGAGTGGCCACTATCGCTTTTCACGCACCTTTATCGATGCCTTCCTCCGACCTTGGTTTGCCGGAATATTCTTGGAATCCAAATTAGCGACATCGGCGGCATTTTTCCGATTCGTTTTTCGAATGCTGGATGGAGGAGACATATCTTATCCTCGCCTGGGAATTCAAGCGATCCCAGATCAGCTTGCCAATAGTCTTCCCGCTTCGTCAATTCAGTTAGGCAGAACGATCACCTCTCGCGATTTGTCGGATACCGTTCGTTCTCAGGTGGTGATTGCTACAGATCGTCGGGCGGCCCAAGCACTGATGGGGGAAAATGAGGCGAGTCATACTTATACTGGAACCCGATGCATTTATTTTGTTGCCGACCGGGCCCCGATCGCGGAGCCGGTTTTGTTGCTGAACGGTGAAGCGGATGGGCCGATCAATCATGCAATGATCATGACTCATGCTTCTTCCGATTTAGCACCAGCCGGCCGAGTTCTCATCAGTATGAGTAGTGTCGGTGATGATGCTCGTTTGCCCTACGATTCGGCAGCGGTACTCAGTCAGATGCGCAATTGGTTTGGAGAACAGGTTTCAGAATGGTCTGAATTGAAGGTCTATGATTTGCCAGAAGCCTTGCCCGCTCAACCTCCAGGATTCTACTCGCCAGAATGGAATTCGCAGGATTCGGCGGGGCATCGTTTCCAGTGCGGCGACTATTGCGAGACGGCTTCGGTCAATGGAGCCCTTCGCTCGGGACGACTCACGGCTGAAAAAGTCCTCAAGTCTCAGAACATTCCGGTAAATTGTTAAGAAAACAATGAACCGAGGTGCGGCTATCAATCCATCGCAGAGTAGTTTAAACCGCCTCAATTTTGAGGGTTCATTCGCTGGTAGACGGGGACACTATTAAATCATGTTAAACTGGCTGAACCGATGGCGTAAAAAATGGGAGGGATGGGTCGGAGATCGCGATATGGAATTGCAAATGAGATCTTATCTGACTCGCATGAATTTTCGCGGTGAGACTGCAGTTTTTCAAGAAGTAAAGTTGGTCGCGGTGCGCCGACCGGGATGGGAGCAAGTCTTTCGCTTTCGCGTTTTGGCATGTGACGTGCGAAACCAAGATGTGCAGACATTATTGTTTGGAGTCATTCGCCAAGACGAACGATACAATCGCGCTGAGGTACGCGTGTTCAAATCGGCCGCCGAGCAAAATGAAACACTCAATCAGTGGAGCGAAGGAATGATCAGGCGGCACTTTTAGCACGATGAAATGTCGATCCTGACTTGCGACGAGAGTTCCCAACGAGTGTTATTTTCGATGTTGCAGCCGGTTTCAAGTTAACCGTTTAAGTGTTTTCGAGGATGAGCAGGCAACTCAGACGTGATCGGAGAATTGGTACCTGTAGGTATGTCGTTCAAGTCGAAGTGAATGCTATGGACCGACGGAGGATCGCCCCAGGCATTTAAATTTCGCTTGGTCACTGCAACCGACTTTGCCCGTTGACATTAATTTTGAACCAGTTGTTGTTCGGGCATTGGCACCGGGGTTGGCACAGTCTGAATTTCGAGATATTCGTGTAGACCTTCTTCGCCCCCCTCGCGTCCGAAGCCCGATTGTTTGAATCCGCCGAACGGGGCCTCAGCCGTCGGGCCCATGCCAGTGTTCCATCCCACATGCCCAAAGGTCAGTTGGCGAAACATTCTCTCAGCCCTATCTTGGTCGTGGGTGAACAGATACGCTGCTAAGCCATATTCCGTACGATTGGCTTCGTGCAATACCTCCGCCTCCGTTTCGAATTCCAAAATGGGAATCAGGGGTCCAAACGTTTCTTCCTTGACGCACCGCATCTGAGGCGTGACATCATCAAGTACTGTCGGCGGGAAAAAGTGCCCTGGACTTTTTGGGCCACCGTCGGACTTGAGCGGTCCCCCAGTCAAGATTCGTGCTCCCAAACGAATCGCATCGTCAAAAATCGCCTCAACTTTGTCCAAGGCATCTTTGTTAATCAGGGGACCAATTTGAACGCCGCGATTTAGGCCGTTACCCATCTTCAATTGACTAACGCGGCGAGTCAATTCTTCTGTAAAATCGACGGCGATTTGGCGGTGGACATAAACGCGATTGGTACAAACGCATGTCTGCCCCGAGGCACGAAACTTGTTTTGCATCAACGCAGCAACGGCGGAATCGATCGAAGCGTCATCAAAAACGATGAACGGAGCATTGCCTCCTAATTCGAGGGAAAGTCGTTTCAGGTGCGTCGCCGCTTGCCCCATCAGTTCCTGGCCGACTGCAGTTGATCCGGTAAAACTGATGACACGCACGGCCGGGTGTTTGCAAAATAATGCTGATATTTCAGCGGAAGACCCCAACAGTAAATTTGCCTTTCCTGGCGGTAGCTTGAGCGCATGCAGCAGCGAGAAGAATGCAATCATCGTCAATGGAGTTTTAGAAGAGGGTTTGCAGAGGCAGGAGCAATCCGCGGCCATGGCTGCCGACAATTTTTTGGCCGCCATGGCCAACGGGAAATTCCAAGGCGTAATCAGAGCCGCGACACCCGCGGGTCGCGAGTGGAGGGTCCACCGATGATGGCGTGGTGTGGAACTCAAGACACGCGGTTCCAATCGCTCCACAACCCCAGCATAGTATCGGAAAAAACTTGCTGCATATTCGACTTCGACAATTGCTTCGGCCAGGGGCTTACCATGTTCCAAAGTAATGATTCTGCCCAACTCCGATTTCTGTCTGTCCATTAAATCGGCAATCCCCTGCAACCAAATCGTTCGTTGTTCTGCAGAAGTCGGTTGTTGCAATGCTCGCGCGGCTGATTCGATCGCTAGGCCAACGGCATCATCCGACAATTGCGGAACGCGACACAATAGCTCGCCCGTCGCTGGATTCCTCACATCACTAAAATCGATGCCAGGGGTTTCATGCCAATCGCCATCGACATACGAATGGACTTGGTGCAGTAACGGAGAAATTGTCATGTCAACTCGAACGTAAAAAGGCGAAAACCAAATGGGAGTGTCACGGCCTCTGCTATATCTGTACGAAGAAACGAAACGGGTGAATTGCAATTCAAAGTTTTAGCGAATCACCAAACGCTGAACCGCGAGGAAACAGAACATCCCACCAAGCGGAATCATGCTCATCTATCTTACGGGCTTACGGGCTGACGGTACGCGTGCAGGTCAAACAGAGATTCGCAATTTTGTGGCACTTTTGATCACGCCTTCTCGCAACCAATTCTAACAGATAAATTGATTCTGGCAAAATTTTGGGGTTGTTGAAGTGCCGGTTAGCCCCCGGTTCGATTCAAGCAAAATCAATACGAAATGAAATAGCTAGGAGTGAGGAGCCTGTGAAGGAATCCATCGCCTGCCATTTCTTTTCAATACTCTTTTTGAAAGCAAGGCCTTTATGCTCGAGTCTTCCGAAGTGGTGTCCACCCATCCTGTGATCACGGCGGGAGCGGAACATCCCATCGCCTTTCGTAAAATTGAAAACCTGCATATCTTTTTGTGGCTGATAAAAGATTTGTGCTGGTGCATGGATTTAAAAACGCTAGGGATGATTATGATCGTGCCGACAATCATGGGTGCGTTGATCATTACGTGGGTTCAACGTCATGTCGTATCCGATCTTATCCACAATTTGGCAGTGACCATGTGGATGTTTGCCAATGCGACCTGGATGATTGGGGAATTTTATTACGACGATACGACACGCCCGTGGGCGCTTGTTTTCTTTTGCTGCGGTCTGACAATCCTCGTGGTTTACTATGCCAAATTATTGGTGCGAAGCTTGGGGATTTCGGGTCCTCCGCGGT
>JBGSIY010000512.1:0-3222 GCA_041742275.1 Pirellulaceae bacterium
AGCGTTGGACCAACGGCTGTACTGTGACATCAAACGCTCCCTCGGTCATCCGACTGATTTCCAAAGCCCGCTGCACGACTTCGGCCGTTTTCTGCTGAACGGGAAACCAATCCAACTCCTCTGAACGATTAAATCGGGAAATCTCTGAATCGGGGATATAAGTTGACATCGATGCGTTGATGTCTGCCAATACCAGTTCCCCTCGCTCGCGAGTCCCATCAACATCAAAGTTATCATCCGCTACGACTTGGACGATGTACTCAATCGGCCCCATCGTCTTGCCAGTCCACGAATAAATCTGCTGACCAAAACCGTCCATCGTGAGGGCCAACATGATCGTGGCCAGTATCGCCGCTCGAAGTCTCATTACAAATTTCCGAATATAAAAACAGAGGAAGCCGTTACGACAGGACGCGACAATTCTTGCTAATTAAGGAACAGTAATAGGCCACGCACCGAACCGCTTTTTTTATGTGAGCGAGAATCAGCGGAACGTTTTTTAGAACCTATTCCAGAACCTATTAGCCGTCGTGCACTATCCCCCGGTTTATGCGCTCGAACCGGACTCTAGCGAGTTTCGGCTAATGATTCCGATCAGTTTTGGAATAGGCTCTTAGCTCGAACCGGACGCTAGTGCGTTTCGGCTGATGATTCCGAACAGTTTTGGGATTTGTTTTTAGTTCGGTGCCTACCTCAAATGAGCGGACAACCACGAACCTACGCCCGCCGTCGAGTCGAAGTGAGAGCAGGTACCATAAAAAAGCCATGCAAAGCTTGGCTTCCTTGCATGGCTTATTCTAGTTCAATTTTTTCCGTCTAAGCGATCCTCTGCGGAGCAAGCCAACGCCCAAATAACCACTGACTTCCACCCGGTTATGGTGCTCACCCTAGTTGGAACCATGGTAGTCCCAGATTTGCAACGCTCGAAGACGAACTTCCGATTCAGATGACAAGACAGAGCCTATCCACCAAAGTCATCGTAAGCGATATTCTCAGGCGGGACGCCTAAGTCGTCCAGCATCTTGAACACCGCCGCGTTCATCATGGGTGGACCGCAGATATAAAACTCAATATCTTCGGGAGCCGGATGCTTACTCAAATACTCATTGAGCAACACCATGTGAATAAAGCCCACATAACCGGTCCAGTTGTCTTCCGGCAACGGTTCAGATAATGCGATGTTGAATTGGAAGTTTGGAAAATCTTTTTCAATGGCACGGAAGTGGTCGATATAGAACAACTCTCGTAAACTTCGCCCACCGTACCAATAGCTGACCTTGCGATCCGACTTCAAGTTTTTGAACAACTCGAAAATATGACTTCGCAATGGTGCCATACCGGCCCCGCCACCAATGTAAACCATTTCCGCTTTGGTGTCTTTGATGAAGAACTCACCATAGGGTCCTGAAATTGTGACCTTATCGCCAGGCTTCAAACCAAAAATGAACGAGGACATTTTACCGGGAGGAGCATTGGGCAGTCTCGGAGGCGGCGAGGCCACTCGGACGTTCAACATGATAATCCCCTTTTCTCCAGGGTAGTTCGCCATCGAATACGCCCGAATAACTGGCTCATCGACTTTGGAAACATATTGCCAAATGTTGAATTTATCCCAATCGGAATGAAATCGCTTGTCGATCACAAAATCTTTGTAGTTCACAACGTGAGGTTGGCATTCAATTTGAATATAACCACCGGCCTTAAAATCAACTTCCTGACCCGCGGGCAACTCCAGCACGAGTTCCTTGATAAACGTGGCAACATTGTCATTCGATCGGACCGTACACAACCACTTCTTCGTCTCGAAGGCCTCTTCGGGAACTTCAATTTTCATGTCCTGCTTCACGGAGACTTGGCAACTCAAACGCACTCCAGCTCGCGCGTCTCGCTTGTTAATGTGGTTTTTCTCGGTTGCAATGATCTCGCCGCCACCCTCGAAAATTTTGACTTTGCATTGTGCACAAGTCCCACCTCCACCACAGGCGGATGAGACAAAGATGCCTGCTTCGGCCAATGCCCCCATGAGTTTCCCACCGGCGGGACAGGAAATCTCTTTTTGATCGTTGACCAGAATCTTCACGTTGCCGCTGCTCACCAACTGCTTGCGAGCGACCAGAATGATCCCGACCAAAGCCAAAATAACAGTGGTGAACGAACCTACTGCAACCAATATTTCATACATTGCACTAATACCTGAACCGTTTTAATTTGTTGATTGTCAACAACTCACAGGCTCCATCTACCAAAGACGCAGCCTCAGGGGACGAGTCGAACAACCCAGTTTTCCACTGAGAGCCACTCGACACGACACTCCGGAACTATACTCCAGAAAACGCGAGAAAGCCCAATGCCATTAAGCCAACCGTGATAAAGGTGATTCCCAAACCGCGCAGGCCCTTGGGAACGTCCGAATATTTCAATTTCTCTCGAATACCTGCCAATGCCACAATCGCCAAGGCCCATCCGGTGCCGGAACCTAGACCATAAACACAGCTTTCCACAAAGTCATAATCGCGCTGCACCATAAATAACGAACCACCTAAAATGGCACAGTTCACTGTGATCAGAGGCAAGAAAATACCTAGCGTGTTGTATAGAGCCGGGAAATATTTATCGAGTACCATTTCGAGAATTTGGACAATCGCGGCGATAACTCCGATATAGCAAATCAAACCTAAAAACTCTAAGTCATAACCTTCTAACGAGCCCGACTTCAAGAAACTCGTGTACAGCAAGTTATTGACCGGTACGGTAATCGCTTGAACAACGATAACGGCAACACCCAAACCAAGAGCCGTTTTGACGTTTTTCGAGACCGCCAAAAACGTGCACATTCCCAAAAAGTAAGCCAACGCCAAGTTATCGACGAATATGCTTCGTAGAAAAATACTTAGGAGATCCTGCATAATCCTACGCCTCCTCAATCTGATCAGGGTACCAAGTACGGATGCCCCAAATGATGAAACCAATAATGAAAAACGCACTAGGGGATAGCAACATCATCCCATTCGGCTCATACCAACCACCATCGCTGACTTTCGCTAGAATCGGCTGACCGAACAAAGAACCCGAACCCAGCAATTCACGGAAAAACCCGACTGCAATCAAAATGAATCCGTAGCCCAACCCATTTCCAATTCCATCCAGAAAACTGTCGGCCACTGATTCTTTCATGGCAAACCCCTCGGCCCGTCCCATGACAATGCAGTTGGTAATGATCAA
>JBGSIY010000513.1:0-6759 GCA_041742275.1 Pirellulaceae bacterium
CAAAGGTGCGAAAGCCGAAATCATCGCCGAAAGAATGAATTATATTCTTTTTGATCGAATGGTTGCATTTCATGTTCAGCGTGGATTCTCGCTTCCAATGTCCATCGGTGAGTTCTATGCAGGGCTAAACCAGCGATTTCCAGAACGAGATGGAATGTACTTTCTTTCGAATCAAGTAGCGGAGTATGACGAAAAACGAACCGCAGTCAAAGAAATGGAGCAGTTTGAACTATTCGTCAGTGATGAAAAAAGCGCAATCCAATGGGTTCGGCAGGAGCTCAAAGAGCAATCTCGTAAGTTTGCTGAACTGCAGCCTCTCTACATGAAGGAAGCCCAGAGGGTCTGGGAAAAGCACGAGCAGCCGTTAGAACTGCGGACAATTCTTGAGCAGAATTTTGTCGAAGATTTGGATGGAAAGTGGCGAGTTCCAGATCCAAAGAAAGAGGCCGATCTTGAGCAATTGCGAAATCGGCATTTGCTCAAAGAATTCCAGGAATACAACGACTCCAAAGGCAAGTTGAAAATTGTTCGAACCGAAGCACTTCGAGCTGGCTTTAAGGATTGTTGGCAGCGAAAGGACTTCGCCACCATCGTGCAAATGGCGAAGCGATTGCCAGACGCGGTCATTCAGGAAGACCCAGCCTTGCTGATGTATTTCGACAACGCTTCCTTGATGCAGGGCGAATAGCGATGTCGACAACCACAGCACCACAATTTGCGGTTGGAGACTGGGCGTTTAGCACTGCCCATGGCGAGCGGGTGCGCATCCTAGATTCCGAGTCGGTTTGGAACCGCACGGTTTACCAGGTCTGGATTCCAAATCTGGCGACGGTTGAACGAGTCGCCGCCGAGTCTTTGTCCGTTGGCGCTCCGGCACCTGCGACGCCAGTCAGTGGCTTGGATCGCATCACCTACGCCGTCGCGGCAGCTCGAATTGCCGACGCGATCACACAGGATGTTTTGCTCGCACCATTGGAAGCAGGCGTCATTCCATTGCCCCATCAGCTGTACGCGCTCACGAGGGCGGTCAAGGATGAACGGGTTCGCTTCTTGCTGGCCGACGAAGTTGGATTGGGCAAGACAATCGAAGCTGGGTTGATCTTTCGCGAGCTCAAACTTCGCGGTCTGGTGAAACGAGTACTAGTGGTTGCTCCCAAAGGACTGGTGACCCAATGGGTGCAGGAAATGCAAACCCATTTTGGCGAAGAGTTCCGGTTGCTGATTCCCAGTGAAATCTCTTCCTTGCGACGATTCAATGGCAACGAAAATGTCTGGCGACAATTTGATCAGGTCGTCTGCCCGGCAGACTCGATCAAGCCGGTCGAGAAACGACGTGGATGGACAAAAGAGAAACTGGAGTCGTACAACCAGGATCGGATCGGCGACCTGATCGACGCCGGCTGGGATTTGATCATTTGCGACGAGGCTCATCGACTTGGCGGCAGCACGGAACAGGTCGCCCGCTATCGACTGGGCAAAGCACTGGCAGAAGCCGCGCCGTATCTGTTGCTGCTTTCAGCAACTCCACATCAAGGAAAGACAGCGGGCTTTCAGCGGATCATGGCGTTGCTGGACAAGGAAGAATTCATCACGACCGCAGAAATTCGGAAGGAAAAAGTCGCTCCCTATGTGATCCGTACTGAAAAACGCCGCGCCATCAATGAAAAGGGCGATCCGCTGTTCATGCCCCGGACGACTCGTATGGTTCCGGTCCGTTGGGAGGAACACCATCAATTGCAAAAGCAGCTTTATGAATCGGTGACCGAGTACGTCCGACTGGGCTACAACCAGGCAATGCGCCAGAATCGTCAGTATCTCGGCTTTTTGATGATCTTGATGCAACTACTCGTCACCAGCAGCACCAGCGCGATCGCTACCGCGTTGGAACGACGACTGGACGCCCTGCAGTCGACGACACTGACAACAACGGACGAAACGCCCTCGGATGAAACTCTGCTGAATGAGGATTCAGAAGAACAATTGGAAGAGCTGTTAGCGACTCGACTGGCTGGCCTGCAAAACGAAAAGGAAGAAGTCAAGCTGTTGCTTGAAGTGGCTCGCCGTTGTCAGGCGGCCGGTGCCGATGCCCGTGCCGAAACTTTACTGAATCTGCTTTATGAAAACCAGCAGCAAGAAAACGATCCCGAACTGAAATACCTGATTTTCACCGAATTCGTTCCGACGCAAAAAATGCTGCGGGAATTCCTGGAGCATCGCGGCTTTTCCGTTGTCTGTCTGAATGGCTCGATGGACATGGAGGAACGGCGAAGGGTCCAGCGTGAGTTTGCCGGACAGACGCGGATTCTGGTTTCTACCGACGCCGGCGGCGAAGGGCTCAATCTGCAATTCGCCCACGTCATCATCAACTACGATCTGCCGTGGAATCCAATGCGCATCGAACAGCGTATTGGTCGCGTCGATCGGATTGGCCAGAAGCATCCGGTCAAAGCGTTCAATCTGATTTTTGAAAACAGTGTGGAATTACGAGTCCAGGAGGTGCTGGAAGAAAAGCTGGCCACAATTCTGGAAGAATTCGGCGTGGACAAAACGCAGGATGTGTTGGACTCAGCCGAAAGCGGTTCCATGTTCGAGCGACTTTACGCCCAGTCGATTGTCGATCCGACCGCCATCGAAGCCAAGGTTGACACGTTGGTAATGCAGGTTCGCGAGCAGGCGAAATACGAAGCGGATGGACGTTCGTTCTACGGTCAACCGGAGCTCGATGCGACACTGGCTCAGCAGCTAAGTAGCCATCCATTGCCGTATTGGGTCGAAAGAATGACGACGTCCTACTTACGCAGCGAGGGAGGCAAAGTTGAGAAAGACCTGTTTGGCTATTCATTAGCCTGGCCCGATGGCAGCCGGATGGATCGGGTTTCCTTTCACGGCCGGGACGCACAGGACAATGGCTTGTCGCACGTCAGTATGGAGGATTCCCGTGTACGCCGTCTGGTTCGGCAATTGCCGCGCGCCATCGCCGCGGATTCGATTTCTTGTTTGCGAATCGGTGACTTGCCGGCCGAGATTGCTGGCTATTGGTCGTTGTGGAGAATCGCGATCGCTGAGTCGTCACTCCGCGATGTGAAGATCATCCCGATTTTCCGGCATGATGACGGCCGCATTCTGGGGCCGACCGCACGGCGGATTTGGGACGTTTTGGTGGACGACCAACCGGATGTCGATTTGGTTGAATCGAAAGCCGGCGAAGAGGTTGCAGCAGTCTTGCGTGAATTGCGAACCGAGGCAGAACGGCTCGGCGAAAATGCCTTTCATGAATTGAATACACGGCACCAAGAGCGTTTGAGTCGGGAACGGGAAAAGGGCGAGTATGCGTTTCAGGTTCGACTCGAGGCGCTCAACCGGCTGGGACTGCCCGAGGTACGCCAACATCGCTTGAAGCGACTCGAGCAGGAACAGCAGGAGTGGGCAGCAAATCTCCGTAAGCGAGAAACCGTTTTGCCGGAACTCGGTCCTGTCATTGTCTTGCGGGTGGAGGCAGGCAATGGCTGATTGGCGCAAAAACATTCTGAAGCATTTTAAACCGAAGATTTCGCGACTGACTTTAGTGGCCGATCCCGACGGTTTGCTAACCGAGGAAGGCATGGTGACCGCGATTCGGGATCGCGGGTTTGATCTCATTCCATTCGACGATTCGATTGCATTTCGTTTTGCCTATGAATCGCAATACCGCAGCCAATGGGATCAAGGCCTTAAAACCGACTTGGTGGTCGTGCTACGTTCGACGGAACATCAGCTGGACAAGTTGCCGTACGATTTGTTCAAGGCGGGACGTCCATTGACGTTCGCCATCCATCAGCTGTTTCCAAAGCTGAACTATCCGGTGATCGCAGGGCTGGATCGGGAATTCCTCGATGCGATTGAAGCTGCGTATCAGGATCATGATGGTAGCACTTTGACGGAACGGGAAACCAAAGAATTTGTGTTGATGCATTGTTTCAGCATCGTGCCCAAGCTGATCAAGTCTCCGGTCGATCTGCTGAAAGTGTTGTTGTCGATTCATTCGCGACAGGTGCGGGTGCCGGATTTGCTGGTCAGCCATTTACTTGAGAGTCTCGCGCACGACAACCATTTCGCAACGTGGCCGCTTGAGGATATCATTGCCAACCGCGAAGGGTTCTTGCGATTCCTACAGGATGAATGGCAATTGTATCTGGATGCCCAGAGCAATCCGCCCGGCAATTGTCGGGTTCCGTTTAATCATGAGGACATCCGAGCTTACATTGACACGTTTTTCCTCGATGGGTTGTTGAAACCACTTGAGTGTGAAAACACGGATGGCTTGCCGGCATGGGCTCAAACTGGCGTAGTTCATGATCCAAAGGTAGATGCACTTCGGCGGTTTCGCGGGCTGTGGGAGAAATTCGCGGCGGAAATTCCCGGCGAGGACGCATCGCACAAGGATTGGCAACAGACGGCCCAACGTTGGGCCGAGTTGGTCGTATTGCGATGGGAGTTGGATGAGAGCGTCGAAGCAGCCGAACGGTCGGGTTGGGGCGGATTGCAAAAGAGTGTCGAAGAAGCGTTCGGGTGTTGGATGCTGCAAAGATACGGTTCGCTGCATAACCTGTCGTACCAACAGCACCCGGTGATGGTTCACCACATCGCCCGTTTCATGGCGCTGGAACGCAGCCGCAATAAGTTACCAAAGGTTGCTTTAGTCGTGCTTGACGGTCTGGCTTATGATCAATGGTTGTTATTGAAGAAGCATTTTGAAACAACCGATACTGCCTGGCGGTTCCAGGAATCGACTGCGTTCGCTTGGGTGCCGACGTTGACTTCGGTTACTCGCCAATCCATCTTTGCTGGTGATCCGCCACTCTATTTTGCTGAGTCGCTGGCGACAACTTCGAAAGAGAAAAGTCATTGGTTGAAGTTTTGGGAAAACGAAGGAGTCCCGAAATTGGCCGTCGATTTGGTTACGAACCTCGATGGCCCCAACGATCCAAAACAGGATGTCGCGCTGGGAAATGCTCGGCTCTCGGTGTTGGGCGTTGTATGGAACAAGGTCGACAACATCATGCATGGCATGCAGATGCAAACGGCCGGCATGCACAATCAAGTGCGATTGTGGGCATCGCAAGGACACTTGCAACAGTTCCTGATGCGTTTGCACGACGAGGGATTCCAGATCTATCTGACTGCTGATCACGGCAACATCTCAGCCACTGGAGTCGGCAATCCAAAGGAAGGAGTGCTTGCTGAGACGCGAGGGAAACGCGTGCGGGTTTATGATCGCGCAGAATTTCTTGAGGAAGTCGCCGGTAATTTTCCGATGTCCATCCGATGGCCGAATCAAGGTTTGCCGCCGGACAAGCACGTGCTGTTGGCGGGATATCTTGAAGCGTTCACGGACGTAGGCGATGAGGTAGTTTCCCATGGAGGGATCGCCTTGGAAGAAGTCATGGTGCCGTTCGTGACAATCACCAGGGAGGGATGATGAGAAAAATTGTAGGTATCGACAGGAAGATCAAACGGATCTGGGCAGATGCATTGCTGGATCAGTTGGCGGAAACGACCAAGGGGAAAGAACTGCGGTCATTTCTGAATAACTATTTGAAAGAGGATTTGCCAAGCAAAGATACACGGGCCAAGGCGGTCGGAATCTTGTTGAAGATCTGGGGCACAATTCCACGCGAACGAGAGGCGCTCCGAAAGAGAGCCATTGAGTTGCTGCCTGACATTTCGGGACAAGAGCGAATTTGGCTGCATTGGGGCATGATGTCGTTGGCCTATCCGTTTTTTCGAGACGGAGTCGAAATCGTCGGTCGATTGCTCGCGCTGCAAGACGACTTTACGTCCGTTCAAGTTCAGGGGCGAATCGTCACGGCTTGGGGAGATAGGACCACGATCAAACTGGCCGCACGATATTTGCTGAATACGCTGGTGGATTGGGAAGTCCTGCGTCCTGGGAAGAAGCAGGGGCATTTTTTGCTGTCACGAAAACTTGCTCCAAGTTCGTCCAAGCTTTCGCTTTGGTTGCTTGAGGCCCTCCTTGCTGCCAGCGAATCCGATGAGATCGAAGCACAACAGCTCTTGCGATTGCCGGAGGCATTTCCATTTTCACTCAAAATAGGCATCGCAGATCTTCGAGGTCACGAAGGCTTCAACATCCATCGCCAAGGATTGGATATGGACATGGTGGCTCAACGCAAAGTGAAGTTGGAGTCGCCGCGCCAACCAGCAAAAAAGTCCAAGCCTAAATCAAAGAACAAAGGCGAAACAAGAAGCCTATTCGACGAAGAACTGGATTCGCCAGTCTCCAGCAATGATGCACCGGCTGCCGCAGACCCGGACAAGGGACATGGCGTACCGGAAACCGAACAGCGAGCGATCTGCGGAAAACCCATTCCTGATTCTCCGTTTTCCGGTCCGATTGACGAGTGTACCGTGCTCTTTCGAAGTGGTTACTTTCTTGGGTGCATTGCACTGACACGGACCGTCATCGAAGCGATCGTTCAACATGCCTGGCAAGTGCAGATGAAAAAGAAAGCTGGTCAAACAGGCACCTTTTCCAAAAACCTCGAAGCACTTTACAAGAAGACGCTTATCAGTGACGAGGCGAAAACTGGCCTCGAACAGATGCGGAATGAGCGGCAGCCCTCTGTGCCAACATGAGTGAGACAACTTTCAACAATTTCATAATTTTGAATTGGAGTGATCTCACAGATGGAAATGGCAGAAAAAAAAGTTCCAAAATCTCCTGAAGTTTTGGAAAAGGCCTCGCGTCGGCGGTACACC
>JBGSIY010000514.1:0-2437 GCA_041742275.1 Pirellulaceae bacterium
ATGCCGACCCGCTGACGGAATCCTCGCGAGAGTTTGCCAATCGGCTTGTTCCAGACTTCTCCTAAATCGCATTTGTCGACGACGTATTCCAGGCGTTGGCTGCGGCGTGCTGCATTCAGACCTCGGGCCTTGGCCGTATAGAGCAGAGAGGCCCGTGGCGTCATTTCCGTGTACAAGGGGCCGTTTTCGGGAAGGTAACCAATGTTCTGGCTCCCCTGAATTCGCTGGGTCTCCATGTCGTGACCCGCGATTTTAATCGACCCGCTGGTGGGCGCCAAATAACCAGTCAGAATTTTCATGGTCGTGGATTTTCCGGCACCATTCGGCCCGAGAAAAGCACAAACCTGTTGTCGCGGAACTGAAAAGGTGATGTTGCTGACCGCTGCAAAACTTCCATAGTGCTTATTGACATCACGCACTTCAATCATGGACTCAAAGTCAACTGCCGCCATTGATCGTCCTTTTGAAAATCGGTAGAGGGTCACTCATATCAAGCCCGAAATGACCACTTTCGATGCGATGATTTTTTGGGAGCAACTGGGATTTCGGACTGACCGCATTATGTATGATTTTTCCGTTTTCGAAAACGGGGTTACTTAACTTTTTAGTGCTATCAAACTGCATCGCGACTCATCTTCAACGCTTTTTGTCGACACGACAGCGAAAGCGTAGGGTCGGCATGATAGGGTGCGTCGCCAAAGAAAAAGGACCTTAAGTCCAGGTTGGCTTCGACATCAAATGGCCGCGTCCAATGGCTTCGAACCCATGTTTGGTAAACACACCACAGGATGCAAAATCATCCGCAGGGCATTGGACTTCGACCAGCCCCACGCCTTCCTGTCCCAAATGCCGCATGGCCTCTCCGATCAGAAAGGTCGCCAACCCGCAACGACGATGTTCTTCCAGCACATGCAAATCGTACATTCCCATCGCTTGGACTCCCCAACAACTGGCCAACGGTTGAATGTCCCAAAACGTGACACTGGCTGCCAGGGAATCGGTTTTGCGGTCCATCATCGAAAAACGAGTACGATTAGAACTTCCCAGCGTGCAAGCTTCCCACCAATCCGAATAATCGGGATCCGTATCGGCCACAACCTGATATTGCCTTCGCACGGAAGTCAATTGACGATCGACCGTCGTGCGAAAGCCCGCCAATCGACGTTGGAAAATTAGAATGTCGCCGTCCGTTTGGTAGCCGGCAGTCGCGAACGCCGATCGCATCAATTCGTCATCGTCTAACACGCCCGGAATCCGACTCCCTCCATACAGGCCCTGGAAATAGGGAGCAAACGGGAAACGGCCGCCCACAAAAATCGATTGAGCCCCACGGTCACGCAAATAGGTTTCTCCACGAGAAAGGAGTTCCGCGGCGATGGCCTGTTGATCCTGCCGTTCGACAACTCGCAACTGGGAAATCACTCCGGCGGACCGATCGCAATCTGAGTGATCCTGGTTTGGGCAGAAACCCGCCAATAGAAAACCAATCGGTTCATCGTCGTCAAACGCCAAGACCAAACTCTGCCGATCAAAATAAGGCTTGGCTAAAATCAAATCATCGACCATGGCATGCGAGATTCGGGCGGCCATTCCTCGAAACCTAGCCTGACGACGCCAGATATCGACGATGAAGGGCGGATCGGTATTGATGAATTCGCGAAATTTAAGTGTCACTGCCGGCTACCGAACCCCAACCTGAAAAAAATATAGACCCCAATCTCTTTTCCCAAAAGACGACGCCGAAAACAATGGAACCCATTCGCATATTATCGAGATCAATATCGCCGCTGGTAACGGCGCTCAGTCATATTCAACCCCGATTTTAAAGCCGCCGGTGGTTCCGAGCAACGCGAGGCCGGCCCGAATTCTGCCGCAATAATCGCCGGTCCCTTGGCCCCAACCCTTGTTGGCCAACTGAGAATGGGCTCAGGCCGCCTGGGATTCACGCACGCGTTTGGTTTGACGCACGGGCTTTTCTTTCCAACGCTTGTGTAGCCACCAATATTGATCGGGCGCTGCATGGATCGCGTCCCCCATGCGGTCATTGTACCATTGAGTCAACGATGATACATCTCGCAATTCAGCGGGTAAATCACCCGGGTCCGCAATTCCCGTACAGCCGATTTCAAAATGCAACGGTCGGTCTGTGTGTTTACAATAACTGACCATCATCGGCGCCCGACCGTCGAGCGTGAAGAGAGCAATCGCTTTGTGGCACGCTGCGGGCCGACCTAAAAAGTCGATCCAACAACCCTTGGTGCCCGCATATTGATCCCCCAACAACGTCAGAATATTTCCCTCCGATAATCTCAGCTGAACCTCCGTAGCGCTCCCGTCCTTGGGCAACATGTATTGCCCATTCAACTCTCGGAACTGATTCACAAAACGATCCAAATAGGGATTGTCCATGGCTCGTGCAACCGAATAACTGGGCATC
>JBGSIY010000515.1:0-4593 GCA_041742275.1 Pirellulaceae bacterium
TGTTGGCGGGGATTATCGTCAAGAATCTTTAGCCGACGAGAATGTGTCGTTGAGTGTCGACGGCGGACGGACTTGGATTTTGCCCATGGGCAGGTCACCGCAAGGATTTCGCTCCGTCGTGTGTGCCACGCAATACACAAATCACAGTATTGCCGTTGCTATGGGCCCCTCGGGCAGTGACATTTCGTTCGATCACGGTGACCATTGGCAAACCCTTTCGGAGACGGGGTATCACGTGGCGGCTTTCTCGCCAGATGGAACCGTTCTGTTTGCCAGTGGCAGCGACGGTCGCATCGCCAAGGTTTTCACGCGAGATCTCGTTGAACTGCATTCATCAAAACCTCGACGATAGTGGAAAAACCGGCCTAGAGCACACGCGGGCCAGCTCGGTTTGCCGCGATCGGTGATCCGGATCACGATTAGGTAATGATCTCGCGGACCACGTTACCATGCACATCGGTCAATCGGAAATCACGACCGGCATAATTAAATGTCAATCGTTCATGATCGAGTCCCAGCAGAGCCAGAATGGTGGCGTGCAGGTCATGGATCGACACCGGATTCTCAGCGGCTTCGTGGCCGTACTCATCGCTCTGTCCATGGGCAAATCCACCTTTGACTCCTCCTCCGGCCATCCATAGCGTGAAGGCTTTATTGTTGTGGTCTCGGCCATCATTGCCTTGGGCATAGGGAGTTCGTCCAAATTCGCCAGTCCAGACAATCAACGTATCGTCCAGCATTTTTCGACGTTTCAAATCCTTGATCAATCCGGCGATAGGCACATCGATTTCTTGGCAGCTTTCGGAGAGTTTGTCGGAGAGATTAAAGTGATGATCCCAATTGCCATGTCCCACTTCCACAAAACGAACACCGTTTTCAATCAGTCGTCGCGCCAGCAGTAATTTTCTGCCGAAGTTGTCGGTTCCGTTCTCTCCGATGCCATACAGTTTCTTCGTGGCCTCAGATTCTTCGGAAACGTCCAGCACGCCAGGCATTTGGGTTTGCATTCTAAAGGCCAACTCACTGGCTTCGATCGCACCTTCGATGGCTGGATTTCGCTTGTCGCGGTTGAGCTTTGATTCATTCAAGGTATTGAGAAATTCGAGTTCGGCACGTTGATCTCTCGCGTTTAATCTGGGCTTCAAATGAGGTACACGGGCATTTTCAATCGAACGCGTCTCCGAGCCAATCTTGGTGCCTTGGTAAATAGCGGGCAGGAAAGAACTGCCAAAATTTTGTGAACCTCCAAATCCATTGGGTGGAGAGATACTGACAAATCCGGGTAGATTTTGATTTTCGGTGCCAAGTCCATAAAGGGTCCAGGCACCGAGTGAGGGTCGAATGAACTGTGACGTGCCAGTGTGCATTCTCACAAACGCTTGAGGATGGGCGGGCAAATCCGTTTGCATAGAGCGGATCAAGCAGAGTTCATCAGCCTGCTTTTGCAGTTCCGGAAAGAGCTCGGATATCCATAATCCATTTTTACCCGATTGTTGGAACTTCCACTTGGAGCCCAAGAGTTTCGAACCAGGCCGCGGACCGGGTTTCCCCGAATCTTTATTTAACTGGGGTTTGTAGTCAAACGTGTCGACATGGGAGGGCCCGCCCCGCATGCATAAAAAGATCACCCGTTTGGCTTTGGCCGGAAAATGAGCCGCCTTGGGGGACAAAGGCCCATCAAACGGCGAAATCATTGGCGCCGCATGGGCCGTTCGTCCGAACATGCCAGAAAATGCCAACCATCCAAACCCGCAAGAGGTCAGGCTGAGAACATCGCGGCGATTCATCAATGGAGCAATCGAGTGGCATTGGCGGTGTAACATGGGGATCTCTAATCGTTAACGAGGTTGACGTTCGTAAATAGGCGGTGCATGGCAATCAATCAATGCTGCGAAATTCAGCACTGGCTAATAGGGAACGAGTGATACTCACCCAGCCTTGCATTGGATCATCGCGATGTTTCAACAAGAGAGATTTGGCGGCGCTCTTCTCTTTGGTGGTAGCGGGGCGGCTAAAGAGAAGCCAACTCAATTCGTCATACTGGTTGTCAAATTGTTTCAAATTGACTTGGGGAGGTTGTCTCGCGCTGCGGGTGCGCCGGCGAGGCTCTTCCGCTGGACTCACAAATTTGCTCGCAATTCGCCGCGATTTTTCTTCGACAAAATCACTATTTAATAGGAACAGAATCTGGCTGGGAACATTGGTCGTTTGCCGGGCACCCTGGACGGCCGATGAATCCGCGCCATCAAAAATGGCCATCATCTCGGGTTCCACGTTTCTGGTGAATGGCAAATAAATGGAACGATAATCATGATCCGCATTGATCAACGTCTCCTCGGACAGGCCGATGCGTCCTCGGCCGATAACACCATCGCCATTTTCGGCCACCAAACTACCAACGGGTCGCTGATCTTTTAACTCGCCGCTGGCCGCAAGCATGGCGTCTCGAATCGATTCTGCTTCTAAACGTTTGGAGTTATGCCGCCACATCAAGCTGTTTCCCGGATCAACCGCAAACGATTGTTCATCATGGATCGCTCCCAGTCGATAGGTTCGACTGGTGACAATGAAACGGATCATTTGTTTCGTCGAAAAATTTTCTTGGATAAAACGATTGGCCAACAAATCGAGGAGTTCCGGGTGTGTGGGGATGGCTCCCGTGGTACCAAAATTATCGACCGTCGTTACGATCCCCGCCCCAAATAGCCAGTGCCACATCCGATTGACCATCACTCGGGACATCAAGGGATTGTCGGGGTGGGTGACCCATTCGGCTAATTCTTGACGACCACTGGCCGACGGGGGGACCGTCGGTAGGCTTAGGCCGGGAAACAGATCGGGCAAGCCACGAGGTATTTTCTCACTCGGCCGATCAATCTCACCGCGAATAAATAGCGGACTGTCATCGATTGATAAAAACCCGGAATTACGGCGGCCGAAACCACGACCCCGCGAGCGAGTGCTCACCTTCTGTGGCTTGTCCGACACACCCATCGTCAACGATTTGGGCTGACCTTCGGCATCATAGCTGGACATTAAAGTTTCCAGAACGTTGATTTGATTTGTGACACGTAAGATCGCGTTCCCTGCCTGATTTACATTGTTACGACGGTCCCTGGCTCGCTGCTGGATCAATTCCTCTCGCTCTTGCCGCGCATTGGCAAGTTGTGTCTGACGTCGCTCCAGTTCCCGGGCGCTCACAGCTTTTTGCGCATTGGGCAACTGCGCCTCCGAGGGGAGCTCTAGCAGAGTTCCTCGGTTGCGTCCACCGACGCCTCCGGTGGTTCCGTAATGGGTTTGTGAGGAAAGAAAGATGCCTGCCATGGCTGTATAATCGGTTTGGGAGATCGGATCAAACTTATGATCATGGCAACGCGCACAAGCAATGGTGATTCCTAGAAAAGCTTGTGAGAGCGTATCGATTTGTTCATCCGCGATATCGACTGCCAATTGTTTAGCGTTTTGATCGTTAATCGATTTGGGCCCCAGGGCTAAAAAGCTCGTCGCGATCAAATGGCGAGCACGTTCTTCCGGAGAGTTACTTTCCAGCAAGTCACCGGCAAGTTGTTCACGAACAAATTGATCATAAGGCAAGTCATGATTAAACGCATCGATTACATAATCGCGATAGCGCCAGGCTTGTGGATATAGAATATTTAAATCCTTGCCGGCCGATTCACCATAGCGAGCCACGTCCAACCAGTGCCGTCCCCAATGCTCACCGTACTGAGGGGAATCCAATAGTTGGTCGACCACCTGTTCGTACAATCGATTTCGCTCGGCGTCGTCTTGGGCAGCTGCCCACTCGCGCTCAAATTTTTGTGCCGCGTTCACCGAGGGTGGTAGACCCGTCAAGTCGAAATAAACGCGTCGCAACAGGACCAATGGCGGGGCATCTTCCACCGGATTCAATTGCGACTTCTCTAGTTCAGCCAGCACCCATTGATCGATAGGGTGACGACTCCAGTTTTGATTTGAAAGGTGAGGGGATTCAGGATCGGACAGTGGTTGAAACGCCCACCAATTTTTCGCTTCTTCAGCGGCGCCCTCTTCGGGAACAATCATCTCAGCGTGTCGGGGATCGGGTGCGCCTCGTTCAATCCATGTCCGAAAGTTAGCGATCACGTCAGGGGGTAACTTGCCTCCGGATTTTTTGGGTGGCATTTCATAGTCGGGGTCCTCATATTCAATCGCCAACATCAAAAGACTGTCGTCAGGGCTTCCCGGTTCAATTGCCGCGCCTGAACTTCCTCCGATCAAGAGCCCCTCACGGGAATCTACTCGCAAGCCACCCCCAACGTTCGTCGCCGAATCCGAGTGACAACTGTAGCATCGATCAATTAAAACGGGACGGATTTTGGACTCAAAAAATTGCAAGTCCACAGATGACATGTCGGCCTCTTCTTGGGGGCCACTCCAGTTCCGAGTTGCCGCAATTCCTCGATTGGCGGCCAATAGCGAGACGGCAATCATGATCGTTGCCAACATGATTGCTTGCCATAATTGCCAAGCGTATGTCCTCGCCGTACTTGTCGTCACCGTATTTGTCGTCACAGTATTTGTCCTCGCAGTACCTGCTGTCCGAGTCGATTG
>JBGSIY010000516.1:0-3444 GCA_041742275.1 Pirellulaceae bacterium
AAACCAGTCAGGTCGTAGTCGCGCGAGATGTACGAGTTGTAAGCGTTGCCAGGTTGAGCAGGACTGTCGAAGTCGTAATAGGCATCCGGATCGGCTACCAAGGCTGTATTGCGTGCCGCTAAACCCAAGGTAGTCCTTTCCTGACCACCTTGTTCTGCAGTCCAAGAAGCGACGTCCATCGCCGTCCAACCGTTGTAACCGGGCTCTTGACATACACCGCCAGCAGCCGATCCAGGTGGATTTCCCATTTGACTATTGTCGATAAACCATTCGCGAGCCGTGCCAGTGCGAATTTCAGTCGAATAGTCTGTGCCATCGGCGAAAACATTCGCCGGCAACGTGAATGGTTCCATGGTGGCGTGCAAGTCTTCGAAGTCATCGAAGGCGACTGTCACCAACTGAGCCGAGCATGTTTGCGCTGCAATCATGCCGATTGCAAATGCTGCTACTGCGGCTCTTTTCATTCCTTTGCTGACTTTTTCTCGCGACCATGCAAGAAATTTACCGAGATCGCTCAAGGCCATCTGTACACTCCTCAAAAATAATTATTTAAAAGCACCGACGAGTGGTACTCATTTCGAAGGAGTAGAATATTCCTCAATTGTTAAACGATGACGACGGATCGGTTAAGCTGCCGTGAAATATCAGCAAGTGTTTGATGAAGGTCCATTGTTAAATGATTGGAAGACCTAGGACGGCAAAAAAAAATTCGCCCGATATGTGGCACTCAAAATCATTTAACGGTGGAATGGCATGGCAACGTCAGTCAAGAAAATTTTATTACCCAAATTTGCAAAACAAAAATGGCCGCCTGCACTGCAGACGGCCATTTCTAACTAAGGCAAGTATTTGGAAGAGGGGAATTTGCGGAATGGGTTATTGAGCGGTGAGTATTAACGACTCCATTTTCGGTAAGTAGTCATGAATTGCAGGTACAACGAGCTCAGGATCTTTTGCCAAATCGTCCCATTCACGCAGTCGAACGGCATCGTGAAAGTAGGTTTCGCTTTCGAAATCGGCTAATTCAGCGTCGCTCATCACGCCGCCTTGATCAAGAAAACTCTTGTAAGATGTCGGGGAAAGCTTTTGCTGATACTCACGGTTTTTCGTGCATAAGTACCGTTTGGCAGCCACATGCAATCGAACCGGATCAGATACCGCTTCTCCAAAATTATGCCGAAGAAAAGAGTAACCAATGTCTTCATGTCGATCATCAAGATCCGCATGGCAATCGGCTGGCAATTCGCTGCCATGCAACAAATGCCCGACATCATGCAGTAAAGCGGCGATTTCCAAAGTCGAACTGGCCTGTTGTTGCCTCGCTAGATACGCACACTGTAATGCGTGCTCCAGTTGGCTGACTCCTTCATCCGCATACTTTTCTCCGCCACGACGTTCGAACAGCGTAACAATTTTCTCAATGACTTCATTCATTCTATTGATTTAAACCTCTTTCATTTTTTAATCGACTGGCATCACATCCTTGAGAATGGGTTCGAAGCGACCCATTCTCCGATGTGACGAGCAAAGGCGACCCTACAGCCTACGCCGACACCATCTTAAAATTCGTAATCATAAACTTCGCCATTTCCGCGGGTGCCCATCGCACTGTAAATTACGGGGTCAATCGCTTCGTTCAAATACGCTACGGAACCGTCACCGCGGCAGAAATTGGCACCGCCAGGGTGGCGACTGCTAAAGCTAACTTCGTAGGCTCCCCAATCCATGTTGCCATCTAACGCCAATGGAGACAAAGTCGTCGTGGGCTTTTTGTAATTGATGGCTACGGCTGTTGAACCGCCCATTTCCGACCAATCGGTTCCCTCCCAATTGTCGAAGTCATCGCCACCCATGGCCCAGTGATCTTTGCGACCAGTGTTGGCTGTTTCGCGAACAGAAGCCTTGGATGCCAAATCGGGATCGGGTTCGGCTTCGCCCAACAACAATGTGTTAGAAAGACCGTCAATACAATCTCCCAATTTGCTTGCCCCCCCCATACCACCTTGACTAACGCGACAGATGTCCGGAGTACGAGTAATCATCAAACCATCTAATTCCCAGTGGCCTTTCGTTGGATTGCCACTCCAAGTCGCGCGGTTCGGAGCTCCCCAACCGGAAGCAGGCTTCCAATCCACTGGCTGAATTCCGGTCACGACTCCCAAATAGTTTGCTGGAACACGACGAGCCACAAACCAAGGGCTCGACAACCAAGTTGAGGCATCAAAAATATGCTCGGGGGACGCTGTCGAGGGGCAGCGAAAAACAGGAAATACATGTTCAGAAGCAGCGATTTGACGAACACGAGGATCGGGATGATCAAAAGTGGCGTTGGCAAAGGCGACTCCCATCGCCCAGTCAGTTGAACCCCAACTGAGGGCATCGTAGGCATTGTTTTGCTCAAGATATGGCAAAATGAAAGAGGACCAATGACCCCCCTCTTGCGCTTCTCCCAACATGGGCAACTTTTCTGATTGAGCACCGGCAAAATTGTGAACTGCCAAACCCAAATTTTTCAAATTGTTGACGCAAGAGGTGCGTCGGGCTGCCTCGCGAACCTGCTGAACAGCCGGCAACAATAGACCGATCAAGATGCCAATGATGGCAATCACGACCAGCAATTCAATTAACGTAAAACCCGTTCTCTTCTTCATGTTTACTTCCGATTCATAACTAGTGGTAGAACGATTAAAATCAATAAAACAACGCATGTTTTCAAGTAAATTACGCTGATCCCGATATTTTTTTACTGAGCGGGAATGTCAAACTCAAAATGATTGGGGCCGGCTTTAGACACGGTAAACTCGACAGGGCTTTGCTCCCAATCGGTATACTTTTCGGGGACCAGCTCCTCACTTGTTACTGAGGGGCTTTCTACTTTTTCATCCATAGACACTTCGATTTCTCGCCCATTCATTTTGGTGATGCCGTAGGAAAAAGTGACCCGATAATTCCCTTTCACCAACCCGTTTCCAGCTGTCGAACGGAGTGTCAGTACGCCGTCTTTATCGGTCTCACCCACACCCATGTTGTACTCATCAACAACCCGATCGATGGGGCGGAAATAAACTAACAATCGCTCGTAGGGCTTGCCGCCCAGCTTGACATTTCCTGTAAGGGGATGGAGTGTTGTGTCTTTGCCACAACCTGTGGCCAACAAACCCAATAGTGAAAGGAATAGCAAAAGATTCTTAATACAATTCATGGTTTGTAATGCACTCGAATAGAAATAAAATATTGACTAAGTCATGAATTGTCTTTACTTGTGTTAGCTTCCGTTGAGTATCTGGTGAATAACTGATGAAGATCGTTTCTTCGTTTCATCAAAGAAATCAAATCAGTGAAGATAGGTAAAAAAGATCTGCAGCACGCTTTGCTCCACGTAGTTTTCTTCATGAAGGGAATGTGAATCACGGTGGCTGGATTGAAGTTCGGAAGTCCTATCTT
>JBGSIY010000517.1:0-4666 GCA_041742275.1 Pirellulaceae bacterium
AAGGTTTTCTCGGAAGCCTCAAGGATTTTATTCCGTAATGCATTAAAGCTAGCAGATGGAAGGCGCGGAATCTCTGGGTGGCCTCTGTCTGGGAGGTCAACGGAAAGAGACACCTCCTCATGGGGCGGACATGGGAATGGCGAAGCAATGAGCCAATAAAGATCGTCAAACAAAAAACGGGTTTCACGAAGGTCACTTCTGGAGATGGAGTTGGTCGATAATTTGTCCGCGTTGCCCCGCACTGGTGTTTCAACAAAGGTCCAAGGCGGAGCAACGGCAGAATTGACGGCGAAGTGTACCTCCGTCAAACACAAATACTTCGAGAAACTTCGATCGACTTACAGAAAATGCGAATTTGTTCCGCTTATTACGGTTATAGCGGGAGCAGGAATTTGATAACTATCATGACTATTCCGATATCGGAAACGATGTGAACCTCAAAGAAGTCGATTGCGAGAAAAATGAGCTCGTTCTGTTCCTGGGTGTTAAAACAGTCACAGGCATTTCGACGACGGCCCGTTGGCAACGGATTGTTTTTTAACAGCCAAAACAATCCGGGCTAAGTCACTTTTTTATCCCTGGATCGCACTCGTTTCGGCAGGACGGCCAGGTCGTGCCCCTGGTAGGCAGCAGTTTTCGGGACAGACATCGTGCCAAGCAGGCAGGTTGCCGATGGCCAACTTGGAATTGCCTTTCATCCGTTCGCAAATAAGATCGACAATCATGTCAATAAATTGTGGATGGACGCCTACTGTTTTAGCACGATACATTTTCAGCTCTAAGTCATCGCAAGCCTGTTGGGCTTCGGTGTCCAGATCGTATAACACCTCCATGTGGTCGGAAATGAACCCGATCGGCATGACCACGACGTGCTCTGCCCCCCGTTGTTTTACAGTGTCCATAAAATCACAAACATCGGGGCCTAACCAAGGTTGCTGGGGCGGACCGCTGCGACTTTGAAATACAAGATCCCATTTTAACTCTCCGAAACCTTGCTGCTTCAATGCCTCCACAACCAATCGACTCGACTCTCGTAATTGCAGTTCATAGTCGCAATTGTCAGCCATCGTTTGGGGGATACTGTGAGCCGTGAACACCAGTTGCACATTTACCCTCGCCTCCACCGGTACTCGGACGAGTTCGTCGGCCACCCGCGATGCGCCGGCGGAAATAAAGGACGGATGATTGAAGCACATACGCAGTTTGTGGATTTGGGGGGCTGACTCTCCAACGCATTGACATGCTGCGGCGATGTTCTCGCGGTACTGGCGACATCCCGAATAACAACTGTAAATCGATGTGAAAAATGCCAACGATTGAGTAATGCCTTCGCGGGTCATTTGATCAATTGTTTCGGCTAACATCGGATTCCAATTGCGATTTCCCCAGTAAATCGGCAGATCGATGCCTCGTTCCGAAAGACGATTCTCAAGGGCGCGAATTAAATCGCGATTTTGTTCATTAATAGGACTGACCCCGCCAAAGTGGCGATAGTGCTCGGCTACTTCCAGCATGCGTTCCCGCGGAATATTTTTTCCACGCAGCACATTTTCCAGGAACGGCATCACATCGTCCTCGCCCTCGGGGCCACCAAAAGAGACAATCAGCAAACTTTGATAATTTGACATGCAGTAATAGCTCGAAATGTTTTGAATCTTGTCGTTTGATAAGGCCAATGGGAACAAACCCGTTTTCCCCTGCCCCGTTTTCGATCCGAATATTGGGCATCCTTGTCTGGACGCTGTTTCAATTTGGGCGTTTTTTTTGTAGCCGTGGCCGTTAGTCCAGTGATCCTCGAAATTGATTGCCGCGTTGAATCGCCATACTTTCAAAGATACCACAGTAACTTTTAATTAGCCAAGACTCTGTGGACTCGGATTCCCTTTAATGATTGTGGCGTGAACAGTTACACCCCCATTTTTTACCTACTTTCAACTGTCATTGTTTGCTTTAGTTAACCCCTGCTCACCAACCGCGGGGGAAACCGTAAGGTTAATTGGATAGACTCAACAATGAAGACCAAACATGAGTGTGAGGTTGTCCCAGCGAGCACCGACCTGTTTTTGAGAAACGCAGGAGATTGGGACTGTGACATCCTGTCCCTATGCAGTCGATTCAAACTGCCGTTCACTGTCCATGTCACTTTCCGTTAGACTTAAGGTTCGTTAATATTGAATTATCCTCAGGACTACTGACGTCGCGAAGAATACGGGATACCACAAGGCCTGTTTCAAATGGAGATGCACTATTTGTTCGCATTTTAATTGGGTGCCCAAGGCAAATTTCCGAGGATGGAGTACCCGGAACTGTCTGACTCAATTTTGGTGCTTTGCCAACGGGCCATTGCCGACGAGACGGGGTGGCGAGCAAAAAACGTGTAGCAAATTTAAATAAACGACGAGACCTGAGAATGTTTAACGCGAAGACCTGGGTCGAACACTATTGGCTCGGATTCGATCATTCAAAACATTGGGAACTCATTTGAAATAAGAGGTCTAAACAGTCTGGTGTCGGTGATCGGGACATCTGTCATTGACATAATATTCCAACAGACAATATTTCAACAAAGACCCATCAAAGGTCGTGGTCAGCAGCTTGAGTTTCCCAAACGTCGGTGTTGTAAAAAAATTGATGATTTCTAAAAATTTGCTGAGTCACTGGTCTAAAAAATCAACCTGCGTCGCGTCGAGAATGTTCAACAAGGTGTTTCCCTGGTTAACGTTGATCATTCTCATACCAAATTCGCTTGCGTCTGTTTTTCGTCTTTAGAAGGATTTTGGACTTTCATGCTATTAATTGGCCTTAGTTTTTCGCACGTGCATGTGCCGATTGCCATTCGTGAAAAGATATTTTTCGACGAGGACTCCATCGCCAACGCTTATGCAAGGTTTCGATGCGGCGATCAGAAACCCGAGAATATCATTGAGATCGCGATTCTATCAACCTGCAATCGAACTGAATTTTATTTGGTTTGCGATGATAGCTCGAATGGGGCCTCGGAGCGAGAGAGCATTTCCGCCAATGGAGAAGCCGACTTGTTGGGTGCGTCCTTGGTTAATGCTCATGGCGACCCTTTAGAAGAAGCAGTAGTTCGAGATGTGATTGAATCTGTTTTAGCCTTCATCGCTGAATCGCGTGAAATGGATGCGCATGTTCTTAGAAACCACATGCGTTGTTACTTCGGCGCCGATGTCGTGGAATATTTGGCCCGCGTCGCTTGCGGACTAGAATCATCCGTTCTGGGTGAGCCTCAAATATTAGGCCAAGTCGGCGATACGATGCGGTTAGGATTGGGCATGAATGCTGTTGGAGCCGTTCTAACGAAATTGTTTCAAACTTCGATTCGAGCCGGACGTCGGGCAAGGCACGAGACGGAAATCAACACCAATTCATTAAATGTTGCTACGGTAGCTGTCAACTCTGTCGAAAAGGCGTTAGGAAGTCTCGCAAGCAAGACCGTGGTCGTCCTTGGCGCCGGCGAGATGGCGGAGTTGGCTCTGCAACAGCTGCGAAAAAAAGGCGTCGGTGAAATTCATGTTGTAAATCGAACGATACAGCGAGCCAGTGAAGTTGCAGATCGGTATGCGGGTCATGCTCATGTTTTTGAGCAAATAACGAAACTTCTTCCTCAAGCCGATATCCTGGTGGCTTCTACGGGCGCACCGCATACATTGATTACCAAAACGATGATTGATTATGCAATGCTGGGACGATCGGATCGTTCTCTGTTTATTATTGACATCGCCATTCCGCGGGATGTCGAAATCACGGTTCAAGAAATTGCCAATGTGCATCGCTGCGACCTGGATGATTTGCATATGGTCACCGGAGAACTTGCCGATTTGAGAAAACGCGAGATCCCTCGGGTGGAACAAATCGTTCGCGATGAGATTGACCTTTTTCTCCGTTGGTATCGGGGTGTTGGCGTTGAATCCACTTTGATCGCGCTGCGGAAATCGGCCGAACGGACGCGGGGAATGGAACTCGAACGACTGCGACATCTGTTACCTCATGTTGACGAGAAAACGTGGTCGGTTTTCGAAAGGTTTTCTCGTTCAATTGTTAACAAATTACTTCATGAACCCACGCATCGTCTGCGGGACTTGCATGGCACAAGGCATGCGGTGGACTACGCGGAGTCGATTCGCGTTCTGTTTGATTTGGCCATCCAAGAATGTGACAATAACACGGAGGACCGAGAGCAACTGCATCTAGCGAAGTTTGACGAAAATCTAACTTCGAGTCGAGACAGTCGGGAATTACCTTGCGAGACTGCCCCGAATCAGATCGCGGATTGAAATGTTTCGCGAACAGGAGTGGAGTAAAAGATTTTGTCCGTAAACGAGAATTTGAATTTTGGGAGTCGCCGCGGGCATCTGCTTCGATTGGGCAGTCGCCGTTCTCGCCTGGCATTGTGGCAGAGTCGATTCGTTGCCGAAACCATTGTATCTCGTTTTCCAGAGTTTGATGTCGACATCGTCTGCTTCGAAACCCAAGGCGATCAAAATCTCCACCAACCTTTGGCGACGATTGGTGGCAAAGGATTGTTTACTGCCGAATTGGACCATGCCATTCAACAGGGCCGCATCGATTTCGCTGTTCACAGCCTGAAAGACTTGCCGACCCTTGCATCCCCTGACATGCAGATCATTCCAGTCTTGCCGCG
>JBGSIY010000518.1:0-3203 GCA_041742275.1 Pirellulaceae bacterium
GTGAAAAAGCGACCGATTGGAATGCATCACGGACATGATGTTACCCTCCTGGTCAAGAAGTTCACTCCCGTCATACTTAAACCAATATTTTCTCGGGAGCACAAGTGGGACACGCATGGGTCAATCCAGGTTCAACTGCGCCGACCTGCCTTACGAACTCAGCCCGTGGGATCCTCGCAACGAAGATTTTTGGTTTCAGAAATAGATTTTTTGAAAAGTAATCTTGCAAGTCTTGGTGTTCCGTCAAACAATGAGTATATCGAGATAGTTAGGAAAAAATTCACAACAACGTGCACGGAATGGTTGTCCCAGAGAGGCGTCTGAGCCGGTCCAATTAGTATTCAGAAATTCTGGAAATTAAGTACAGAATGTCTGAAACGCAGATATCTGAAACCCGGATGTCTGAAACTTTGTGGCAAGCGGCGAGCCTTCGGATTCGAAATCGGATTCTGCAATAGGGAGGTTCTTTCTGCGTAAACCCGACGGGTTTGTCGCCGGAGGATCTCGACAGCAAGATTGGGTTTGAAGGAATGACCCGAAGAAGAAAAGTTGCGACGCCATAGACCGGTAAATGATTGTCATCCGGATGTAGGGTCGAGTTACTTGTTACTTGTCGCGGTTTCGAATCAAGTGGCTCCGGAATGAATAGCCGGTAAAAAACCGTGCGCTAGTTGTTGACTGGTTCAACTACGGAAACATCACGTGACTAAGATTCTAGTACTGGGGTCATCGTCAAACGAAAAGAACCAGTCGGCAAATTCGACTGACGCTCAGTATGTTTATACGTCCGATCCCCTGCAGTTTTTGCAACTTTTGACCTCCGGCGAATTCACTGGGGTGCAAATATATTTTGATCAAGCCGAACAAGCAGGATCACCCAATTTTGATCTGATCACGCAATTGGGATGTACCTATTCTCTGTTGGACCAGGCCCCTGATGGGATTGCTGTTTTGGACAAGGAGAGCAATGTCATCTGGGTTAATCAGCGTCTTTCGTCCTGGTTTCCGCACCAGTCGTTGGTAGGTGGGAATTTTTACGAGGGGTTGGGCAACCCGGAAATTCGTGGACCCGAAGTCCATCCGATCATTTCAGCGATTGCCAAACAAATTGTGACGGTCACGACCTTGATGAAGGATGATCGCTACTATCGTTTGCAAGTTGCCCCCATCGTTGAGTCGAATAAGACGGTTGAGTTTTTGATCCTGACTTTGACCGATGTCAGCGACACCACCAAACAACGCTTAAAAATGCAAGCTTTGCATGAGGCCGAATTGGCTTTAACGAGTTTGACGACTCAAGAAATTTTTGAGATGGATATCGAACATCGAATCGATTTGCTGAAGGACAATATTCTGCACTATACGCAGGACCTTTTGAATTTTGATGTCATCGAAATTCGGATGTTGGATCAAAAGACCGGTTTATTGGAACCGCTTTTGTCCGTCGGCATTGATTCGGACGCCAGCAAGCAACCTCTGTACGCGTCGGCCGAGGGCAATGGTGTGACAGGCTTCGTGGTGGCGACAGGACATAGCTATTTGTGCGAGGATACACGCAGCGATCCTTTGTATCTCGATGGTTTGGTGGGCGCGAAGAGTTCGTTGACGGTTCCCTTGATTTTCAACGACCAAATCATCGGATCGTTTAATGTTGAAAGTCCCGAAACAAATACGTTTTCGGATAGTGATCTCGAATTTCTTGAGAGCTTCGCCCGGGGTGTTGCCTCGGCGCTTAACACACTGGAACTTTTGGTAGCGCAACGAACCAATACGGCACATCAAAGCGTGGATGCGATTCATAGTGCGGTTGCCATTCCCATCGATCATATTTTGGTGGACGTGGCGCAGGTGATGGAAAGTTATATTGGACATGATCCCGAAATGACGATGCGGATGCAACGAGTACTTCGCAATGCTCGATCCATCAAAGCTTCGATTCAGAAGGTTGGCGAGACCTTGGCACCGGGCTCTGAATTGCCAACCAGTGTGAAAACAGCGAAACGTGAAGCGTTATTGGGGAAACGAGTTTTAGTCATCGATGCCGATGAGCAAGTGCGCACGAGCGCCCACCTGTTGCTCGAGCGACAAGGGTGTGTGGTGGAAACGGCCTATCTGGGACACGAAGCGATTTCGATGATTAAGAATCTGGATGCCGAATTCAATTACGATGCCATCATTGCCGACATTCGCTTGTCGGATATCAGTGGTTACGAGTTGTTAATGAAACTCAAACATCTCCTAACCAACCCACCACTCATTTTGATGACGGGATTTGGATATGATCCCGGTCACTCGATTGTCAAAGCTCGCCAAGCCGGCTTGAGAGCTGGGGCCATTCTGTACAAACCCTTCCGCTTGGATCAATTGGTTCAGACGGTTGAGTCTACGATCGAAAACAACCAACGCCCACCCGAACCGCCTGATGCGACGCCTCCTGAACCGGGCCCCTCCACCGAAGGATATACCCCCAAATAACATCCGATTTTTGTTTTGTCTGCGCCGAAGTTATTGAAGGTTTTTGCTGGACTTTTAAGAACAGCGAGATTACAGGTCCGATTTCGTATTCAATTTTTGGCAACCCGGAATAGAAGCGAGCAAGGCGAATCCAGAACGTCTCTGGCACCCGTTCCGGGTGCAATGTTGGTGGTAACAACATTCCGGTGGTGTCGCTGCGCTCAACCACCGGCTAATATCTGCAAACCCCTATCGGCGTAAATCGAGCAATAGCCGGAACCCCTATTTGGGTAAATCGAGAAGTTCCTTCAGAACAATTCCTGAGCAACAAGTCCCGTACAAGAATCCCATTTTTTAAATTAGCCGGAGTTCGTGAGCAACCGGTTTGAAAAGGAAAGCGGCGCTAATGCGTTTCGGCTCATTCGGGAACTTATTTCAGAACAACTTCCAAAACAGAAAAAACATAATGTCCACGGCGGATGGTTCTTATTGGCAAAAACCTAGTGATCAGAAGATGGGTTGAACTAGGGGCGTGGCCTGGTGGGCGACGTTTGGCGGCGACATTCGGCTTGTGCCAAACGAAGTCTTCTCAGATAATGGGCACTGCCGAAGAGGGCCGTGGCTCGGGGCAGGGGAATTTCTGCCGGGGTTTGGCAGGTTTGTGACAGTCTCCGCGAGGAAATTCCACGACGCACGTTGACGTTAGTTGTGGCCCGCGATGTTAGATCGCCATGGGGCCTAAGACGACT
>JBGSIY010000519.1:0-3234 GCA_041742275.1 Pirellulaceae bacterium
ATGAGTTTGCGATCTCGTTTACGAAGGGCTGTTATTTAGGCCAAGAAACAGTCGCACGGATCGACGCCCTCGGGCATGTCAATCGATTGCTGACCACTGTAAAACTCAACGGCGATACCTTGCCCCCTCTCCCCAGTGACATTTTAGACAATGAAAAAGTCGTCGGTCAGTTGACCTCGGTCGTTCGCTGGGACGCACAGCCGGGTAACTTGTTGGGACTGGCCACGATGAAACGGAATGCTCTCCAAGCCGACCGGCAGTTCCATTGTGGCCAAATCCCGTTGACGGTGGTTGAACACTCTGCGTGAAACGGCTAATTTAAGGGGGTTATTTTTAGGCTGCTCAATTCGTTCTGATCACCTAATTCACGAATACAATTTTTAATTGCTGACAATACCAAAGGACTCTTGTTTCATGAGCTATCGAGCCAAAGTCGACGAAGCCACTCAAAATCTTGACTTCGCCAACAAAATGTATCAAGTCAAATTGGAAACCACCCATGGTGATATCCTGTTGAATATGGACACGACCAAAGCTCCCGGGCATTGTCGTAACATGATTGGATTGGCCAAACTTGGTTTCTACGACGGCTTGGATTTTCATCGAATCATCAAAGGCTTCATGATCCAAGGGGGCTGTCCCGAGGGTAATGGCACAGGCGATGCCGGTTATAAAATCAAGGCGGAATTTAATGATACGCCGCATGTGGCGGGTGTCCTCTCCATGGCCCGCGCTACCGATCCCAATTCGGCGGGCAGCCAATTTTTCATCTGCCTCGATCAACACACCCATTTGGATCGCCAATACACGGCCTTCGGATCGTGTGCCAATCCGGCCAGTCTGGAGGTTGTCCGCAAGTTGGGAATGGTTCCCACAGACGGTCGCGACCGCCCGAAAGAACCGGCGATGATCGTCAAAGCGACAGTGATCGAAAACTAAAATCCGAAAAAAAGGGGCCAGGTACTGACCGGCCCCTTTTTTTGCGTAAATCCCTTTTCGGACAATCCAACGTGTTAGTGAACAATCCGCGCTTCCACAGAGGTAAACTCGGAGGCGAGCAGACGAGGTTCCGGGGAAGACCACGGGTTAGTGGAAAATCCAAGCTTCCACCGAGGTAAACTCGGAGGCGAGCAGACAGGGAAGCCGGGTGAATACAGCGTGTTAGTGAACAATCCGTGCTTCCCCCGAGGTGAACTCGGAGGCGAGCTTTCTAAACCGACAAACGTCCTTTAAGCCCCAACCGAGCTCGTCTCGGTTGAGCACAGGATTCACCACTACAACGTGAGCACAGCACACCAATGCCCCCACCGAGCTCGTCTCGGTCGAGCACAGGATTCACCACTACACGAATTGCACGCGGCGCGTTAATTTTCCTTAAAATTACGGTAATTTGTTCGCACCAATCTGCTTGCTGAACCGCGATCCCTCATCGCCAACCTTTTTCTAGATCAGACCCATTGACCCTTTTAGGCTCCCCACCGATTAAAAAAAATCATATTTTTCGGTATAACAAATAACTTTTGTTGCACCCTTACCCCAGTTGGATTGTCTCTGCTAACGATTTGACAATCTTGGTCATTTTGATTTTATTGGAACAGCTGGAACCTGAATGGCGCGATTAAACTCTGAATTAAGAGAAAACGGAACTGTTGTGAACGTGAAAAAGAGAAAGCCGTGGTTGGTTGCCTTGGGATCCCTCATTGTCATCCTGGCAACCCTCGGCGTACTGTCTGCATTAGCATGGTGGAAATACCAGGAAATTGAAGCGGCTTCCAATATGGCTCCACCGCCCGAGCCAACCACCCCGGTCGGAATCCAGCCCGTCGAAACTCTCACGTATCGCAACCGCACAACGGCCATAGGCACAATACTGGCCCCCCGTTCCATAACACTCAGCAACGAATTGCCAGGGACGGTGGACGAAGTCTTGTTTGAGCCCGGAGCGATCGTCGAATCTGGACAAACGTTACTGACGTTGGACACCAGCGTAGAACAGGCCCAGCTCAATGCCGCATTAGCTCGAGTCACCTTCACGGAGTCGACGCTTCGCCGAACTGAGCAAATGGCGCAGACCAAAGCAGTTACGGAACTGGAATTAGAGGAAACGCAATCGCAATGGCAACAGGCGGAGGCGCAGGCGGCCGAATTGCGAGCCATCATTGCTCGAAAATCGTTTGTGGCCCCTTTCCGAGCTCGAGTCGGATTGTCAGACACCCACGCGGGTCAATATTTGCCCGCGGGGACGTTGATCACAAATTTGCAAAGCGTTGAGGACCATGTGGTTGTCGACTTCATGGCACCGCAAACGGTAATACCCTATTTGGAGTTGGGGCAGACCATAGAGTTGGTGATGCCGCAACAGACTTATACAGCAACCATCGCAGCCATTGATTCACAAGCCGACCGAAGCACGCGAAATATTCGAGTTCGTGCACGCTGGGATAACCCACCCCTCTCCGCCGTCCCCGGAAACTCCATTCAAGTCGTCATTCATTATGGTCTGACAAGCGAACTGCTCGCCGTTCCCTCAGAATCGGTGCGGCATTCACCCCAAGGCACCTATGTGTTCACCGTTGCTGATGATCAGCAAGGAAATTCACGTGCAAGTATGATTCCCGTTATCATTGCCACAACGGTTGGGAACCGATTGGGATTGACTGCAGGCGTTAAAACCGGTGACCGCGTCGTCGTTCAAGGTTCTTTTAAATTGCAAGACGGCGCGTTGGTCTCCCCCGCACGCCTCGACAATTAGTCGGTGACAATTCATCACCACCCCCACATCGCCGCGAAACAGGACAAAAGCTCGTTATGCAATGGATCACAGATCTTTTCATTAAAAGACCCGTTTTGGCCATCGTGGTCAATCTAACCATCGTGTTGGTTGGCTTGCAAGCGATCGTGACGCTGCCCATTCAGCAGTATCCAAAATTGGAAAGCACCTCCGTTTTGATCTCCACGTTTTATATTGGCGCCAGCGCTGAGACGGTGCGGGGGTTTTTGACTACACCGATTGAGCAAGCGGTTTCCAGTATCGCAGGGGTCGACTTTATCGAGTCGAACTCAACTGCCGGGATGAGTCTGATCACCGTTCGACTAAAATTGAACCACGATAGTACCCAGGCCCTCGCCGAGGTGAACGCCCGCTTGCAGCAGGTGCGAAGTCAATTGCCAGCCGAAGCCGAGGACCCGGTGATTGAACTCCAGCGTGCCGACCGGCCCTACGCCTCGTTCTAT
>JBGSIY010000520.1:0-5080 GCA_041742275.1 Pirellulaceae bacterium
CGGAAAAACGAAACGCAATACCAGGGAGGCGATTAGAAATAAAACGATCACGCCGACGATCAACGTGATTTGCACACTGGATAGATTGGTTTCGCGTCGCACTAGGGGTTTAACGAGTGACCGCCCCTTTGAGTCCTTGGGTCCAAACTCCGCCTCGTGAACCACGACTTCTTCGGATTTATCGGGGATGCGAATAACGGCTTTGCATTTGGGGCACGGGCCCTCTCGGCCAGCGAATTTTTCGCTAACGTTAAATCGAACGTGGCATCCTGTACAGGTTACGCGAATTGACATGGCTGAAACCGAAACGTATAGGGAAAGGACTCAAATACTCATTGTCACGAACCAGGGCTTTCGGTTCAAGCGGTTTAACGTCGCGAAACCGTTCTCGCCTCGCTCATCTGTTGGGACTTTGCCTCGGCTTTTGCACCTACGGTTATCGTTTAGGCCGAAACGGACGAGCGGCTGATTCTCGATGTCGCTGCAAAAAAAATCGGCGAGTGATGGGCTGCCATGACACAACCTTGTTCCAGCAGTTCTTGCCCTTATTCATACAAGCATGGTGCCCCTACTGCATCGGCCGTTTCATAAACATAGAAAACAGCAGTCAATCCTCGCGCGAAGTCAGCCAGCAAAACCGGCGTTGCTGAGGGAATAATTTTTTGGCCCCCCCAAGACCTTTTTTCCGATGTTAGGCCAGGTGCCGGTCTGCTCGTAACAGCCCAAATGTTTTTAGGCTGTGTTTGCGATGAGGGCAAAAACTGAAAGACGAAGGTTTTAAGCCATGTCCGACAATTCGTCTTCGTTCAGCATTCGAAAATTTTCGTTAATCAATGTTTGCTGAGCGAGTTCAATATTGTCGACCATCATGGCCACGGCAATTTTATTTCTGGATTTGATCATCATCGGATAGGTCTGAACCAAATTGACCTCCGCTTGCAGAAGTGCATTGCAAATGGTCAGTAGGGGTTGTGGATCATCGGGGAGTTCTACGGCGATCAAATCGCTTTCGATCATGGCCAAGCCGGCGCGTTCAAAAATCTCCCGCCCTTGTTCTGGATGGGTTAATACGAAGCGGACAATGCTGCACTCGGTCGAATCGTGAATGTTCAAGGCGACGATGCGGACTCCGGTTCCCCGAAAACGTCTGAGGACTTCCAACAATTGTCCGACGCGGTTTTCTAGAAAAACGGTAAACTGGCGAATCGTTGGGTAGTCGCGACCCCTTGCTGTGTCATAACCAATTGATGATCCATCGCCGTCTTCGTAACTCATGACTCTCCCTTGTTTTGCGCATCGGTAATTCGAGCGAATAAATAAACCCACGCGGCCTAGCCCCATCGGTTTATTGTTATAAATTCAGTTTCCATTTGCCGTCTTGCCGGCCCCTACCAAGAACCACTTCGCGGTTTTGGCACGGCAGCATTGGCTACTACTATACTATCACGAATATACATGCACGACTGTCATGCTGGTCACCTAAACTCACGCCCAGTTTTGCGTCGCGACCCTTGTATGTCGCCATCTATTAAAGCCCTTAATTCTACTCAACGAATCACAATCTCCAAACGAATTTTAAAATCGGCTGACGAAAATTTCTTAGGATGGTCGACGAGAGACGAACAAGCGTTACAGTTAAAAGAGTTTGCCACCCAGGGCCCACCAAAGACTCCAGTCAGAAAATTGTGATTTCCAACAAAACCATAGTGATTTTATGACCGAAAACCCCATAAATTCATTTCCCTTGCGAATGCATCGGCATGAATTGCGAGTGCGATATCGAGAAACGGATGCCCAAGGCCGGGTGCATCATGCGAATTACATCAATTATTTTGAAGTGGGTCGGGTAGAAATGCTGCGAGCCGGTGGCCATAGCTACCGTGAGCTGGAGGCCAATGGACTATTGTTAGTCGTCGTCGAGCTCGGTTGCCAATTTTTCGATGGCGCCGTCTATGATGACTTACTGACCATTGAGACGACATTAGATTGGGCTAAAGGGGTGCGGATCCGGCACAGCTATCGAATCCTCCGCGACACCCAAGTATTGGCGGCGGGGCACACGATTGTCGCGGCGGTGAGCCCGATGGGGAAAATACTGCGATTGCCCGCTTGGTTAAGGGCTGGGGAGCAGGGCTAAGATCAATGGAGCCGCAAGAAAGGGGCTCGGTCGTTAAAAACCACCGGAGCCGTGGTTTGGGAAAAGTCCAACAGGGGCTGAGACGTCCACGTTAACCACGTCAACCTAAAACGGTTGCAAGGGCGCGAAACGGCATGGTTTGTAAATTAAATTGATTTCCCATCTGGTGGACCTGTTAATGGGGGGGTAAATTGGGTACTTCAGAAGGCACTTTTTGAATACAATAAGGAAGGCCGAGTCGATTTTCCGACATATCATAAGCTGTGGCTCCGTAATTCCTCGACGCGGACCACTTGACATTGCAGCTCAAATATCGAAACTGGGCAGCATTAAGAATTGAAGGCGTAGCTCAGTCGGTAGAGCAACGGACTTTTAATCCGTAGGTCCTGGGTTCGAGCCCCAGCGCCTTCATTCTTTATTACCCGCTTAAACGCGGGTTTTTTTGTGGCTTGACCGGAAAACGATGATGGCCCCCTGCTTGCCGGAACACCCGGTAGAACACCTGGAGGTCCGTTGAGGACCTAACGTGTCAGGTGTTTTGATGATCATAATGCGATCATGACAGCACCAAAAAGCCAAATTCAGAAACCAAAAAAGCCGTATAAAAACTTTCCTTTGTTCCCGCATAGCGGTGGGCAGTGGGTTAAGAAAGTTCGGGGGAAGTTTTATTACTTCGGAAAGTGGGAAGACCCCGATGCCGCACTCAAGCTTTGGCTTACGGTTCGGGATGAACTTCTGGCTGGGAAGACTCCCACCGTTTGGGACCCCGAATTATTGACCGTGGCCGAGTGTATTAATCTGGCGATCGCGTCCAAGGAACGACTGGCCAACGCGGGCGAACTGACGGACCGAAGTTTTGCCGATTACTTCCAGGCTGGGAAAATGGTGGTGGAGGTGATCGAGCGAAACAAGCCGGTGAAGTATCTGAAGCCGCATGACTTTATCAAGCTGCGTGAGCATTTGGCCAAGGGGCGATCGGTGGTCACGCTGCGGAATCTGATTCGCAGGGTCAAGGTGCTGTTCAATTGGTGTGAGAAGAACGGCTATATCCAAAACGCCCAGCATCTGTGGGGCACGGAGTTTAATCAGCCTTCGCAACGGGTTCTGAGGTTAGAGAAGGAAAAATCCGGGCCTCGATTGGTTTCGCCTTAGAGGATTAAGAAACTTTTGATCGATGCCAATCCGCAGTTGATGGCGATGATCTTGCTGGGGATCAATGCCGGGTATGGGCCCGCTGATTGTTGTCGGCTTGAGCGACGGCATCTAAGCGGCGGCTGGGTGACAATGAGCCGCGGTAAGACTGGGAAGACGCGACGGGCGAGACTCTGGCCGGAGACGATTAGGGCGATTCAGAACGTTACCTTTGATCGTGAATTGATCTTTCAGACTCGATATGGCCGCCCCTGGGATTCGGGAGCGATCTGCCATGAGTTCGCCAAGCTCAGGGATGACGGGGAAACGATCGGCTTCTACTGGCTGCGTCATACGCTACTGACAATCGGAGAAGAAACGAAAGACTTCGAGGCCTTGCGGGCCATCATGGGACATATCGACGCCTCGATGTCAGGTCAGTACCGCGAGGGGGTTTCTGCAGAACGATTGACGGCGGTTTCCGATTACGTCAGGTCGTGGTTGTTTCAAGCTTAAAAACGACTTAATCGGAAGGGTGAATATCCAGTTTTGCCCAACTCGGTGCCTTTAAAAATTCTTGCCTCGATTCAAACCGTTCGTTTGTGCCAAAATTTTGACAACCGAGTTTGAATCCATTACTCTTACCCAAGTGGTTGGCAGCAAAATATCAACTCATAGCTCGCTAGCCTGTGTTAATACAAAGGTCGTCTACAGCATTCTTTTGTGGGGTTTCAAAATGTCCGAAGTTGAAAAGAAAGAATCTCGTCTTGAGCAATGGACGGAAGTAGCTGGGTTGCTTGCAGCAATTGTATCATTAATTGGTTTGGCGTATGTCGTAGTTAACGATCGGATTGACGCATTCAATCTAGCTTCGTCGCGCCGAAACGATCTTGCTGTAATCAGGGTTTTGGAATCGGACGTAAGTAAATCGTTTTCCAAGTCGGAAATTCAACGAGCGTCGGACTTAGACACTGATGATACATCTGAAGCGGTTACTCGATTGGTAACAGACGGACTGGTCGCCATTCGCGCTGACGGATCATACAAGCTTGCAACAACTGAGTTTTTGGAGATATCATCTCAACTCGAGAGAAGTAATGTTGCATTAAACGAACAAATCCAGGAGATTCAGAATGAGGTTAAGAAACTCGAAGAGCAGCGAAACCAGTTAATGGCCGCAGGTAATGAAACTCAAGGGCTAATCGCCGGTTTACACACGAATCACTACGAACTTCGGGCGTCGACCAACAATATCGCCAATGAAATGGCTGTGTTAATGGAGCGCAATAACAATTTGATCCAATTGAATGTTAACCAACTCCGTCAAGCATTGCGCAACGTATCGAAGTACGCAACTGCAATTTACCTGATTCAAAACGAAGTAGTCAAAGTAGAACCCAACGAGCTTGCCGCCATTAACAACCTGTTTATCGGGGTTCTTGATCCAGAGAGTGTTCCAGAAATTTACTCCATTGTCCACAAGTACTTTCCTCAAGATTTTGACAAGCCATCAGATGCTCCTTGGTCACGTATGGATACTCCTGAGATGTTGATGTTCGACGCAATTTCTGGTACTGGCAGCACCGAGTGACCTAAGTAGACCGACGAACCATTAAGAAATTGACATCGAGTAGTGAGGAGATGAAGTTGGGTTGGGGTGGTGGATTGCCGAACGGAGCCGATGCTCAAATTCTCTGTTCAATCGAGCAGTACACTGGAGCGTCGAGCTGCCTATGATCCGATCTCGAAGGTGAAGGCTGGGATCGCCGAGCCTTCGCCGATGGCGGTGGTTTTTTCGTCTAGGGCTCGCAA
>JBGSIY010000521.1:0-3995 GCA_041742275.1 Pirellulaceae bacterium
GAAAGCATGACACCTTTGGGCGATCCAGTGGAACCCGATGTGTATTGCAACAGGGCCACTTCATCGGGATTGATTTTCGGTTTGACCCAGTCGCTGCACAGTTCGGTGGGAATCATTTCCGATGCGATCCAGGGAATCCGCCGCAGACTCGGTGCATCTTCCAGCATTCCCTCGCTGCGCTCGATCACGTCGGAAATCGTCAACGCCACACCGGCATCAGCATCTTCGGAAATCCCGTTGATTCGCCCCATGTTGCGATTGCGACGCGGCGGATAGGCCGGCACTGCCACCACGCCCGCGTAAAAGCAGCCCAACAAGGCCTCGACGAACTCCAAACCCGGAGGGAACATCAACAATGCTCGCTGTCCCCGCAAGCCCTCGCCCACCAAATGAGCGGCAATGGCCCGCGCTCGCTGATCCATTTGCGAATAAGTGTACTGCGAAACTTCATCTTCGCCATTATGAAGAAATCGAAAGGCGACTTCATCGGGTTTGGCCAAGGTCCAATAGCGCAGTCGTTCCACGAAAACCGTATCGGGTGGCGAAAACGGAGCCAATAGCTCGGCTAATTTCACGGTCTTAATGCTCCCAAGCGAAAAATGTTGCTTGTCAAAATAAGGATCATCTGTGCTCGTCAGTTAACACCAACGGTTCCTGCGATATCAGCCGCAATCGCCGACGTCAACCAACTGCCAAAATGGAAAACGAAGATTATATCAATAGAATCACCGTTTTGACCAAGGGCGCCAGCTTCCGATTTGCTTTGAATTGGCTAAAATCGGTCGGCAGGATCAATTTCGGCCGATTCGTTTCACTTCACCAATCGCATTAGGCCCAAGTCAAAAAAGGGACCCCTGCGCCCCTTTTTCAGGCTTTCCTGCGTTTAAATTCAGCTGGTAGATCCGGCGTGCTTCTCGATAGAAACTTTTAAATCAATGGAAACATTCAAACTCGTCATGCCAGAAAACCTCAACCATTACGGGTTTTTGTTCGGCGGTTATATGCTGATGTGGGTCGACGAGATCGCTTGGATGGCCGCAACCCTCGAATTTCCCCAGCATTTGTTTGTGACTATCGGCATGGATAAGGTCGAATTCAAGCACGGTGTTCGCGAGGGCACCATCCTGAAATTCGTTACGACCCGCTCTAAACTCGGCACAACCTCGGCCAGCTATCTAGTCGAAGTCTTCAAAAGCACCGATCTTTCGGCTGATTCCTCGATTTTCTCCACGACAGTGACTCTAGTCAGCGTCGACGATTCCGGAGAAAAAAAGCCAATTTAAGCTGATTTGTCACACCTTCACTTTTTATAAAAAAAGTTGGCATAATTTTGCCGTGAAGCTAAAATTGAACTTCGCTTACGCTGGAATCAACTCCTCCCGCAATATCTTTTTTGACCCCACTTCTGACCCTACTTACCCGAGATCTTTCGCCGATGTCCGGAATCGACTACCTTTTTGAAAAAAAAGCGACGCTATCTCCACCCGATAAAGTCAAACATTGTGGTTCATGCTGGCGCAACGAGATTCATCGCGCTATCCCCATTTCCCCTTTCACGATTGGGTTTCTGACTGTGGTCAGCTTCGGCCTGGTTTTCTTGATTCGCCCATCTCGCTGCATTTGCTGCGGAAAAATGAAGGTATTTTAGGGTTCCATTCGTTTCGGATTTTGTTCAGCAAGCATACCAGACAGAGCCGGCTGTCCTTTCACGATTTGAAGTGACTCACGCAAACGCCCGGACGCTTTTGTGGTTTTGGCTGGCTATCAATTTGAACCTTCGACCCGCAGCCCGATGATTGTTCTCGGTATCTTGGAAAATAAGCGTTCGCCCCGTATTCAATAATCGAAAATGGCAAACAGTGAGGACTCTTGATCGATTCCGACGGATCTCCAATACTCAATTTGAAGAATTTTCTTCCTTAGGCCCATCGGAACGCCGAGCAATGACGCAACCCATTTCAGACCAGCAAATCGCCCAGGCCGTTCAAATCCTACGGGACGGAGGAACGGTGGCTATGCCTACGGAAACCGTGTACGGGTTGGCTGCGGACGCGTTAAATCCCCAAGCTGTTGAGCGTGTGTTCCAAATCAAAGGCCGGCCTCTGAATCACCCCGTGATTGTTCATCTGGCCGAGCCCCGACAAATTAGCGATTGGGCCGAAGATATTCATCCGGATGTCTGGAAACTTCTCGATGCGTTCTCTCCCGGCCCACTGACTCTGATCCTTCAGAAAAAAGCGAATATTCCCACGGTGATCACGGCGGGCCAAGACACGGTCGGTTTGCGAATTCCCGATCATCCCGTCGCCCAACAGCTGCTGAGGGCATTCGGCGGTGGACTGGCGGCCCCGTCGGCGAACCGGTTTACTCGAGTCAGCCCAACACAAGCCAATGATGTGCAAACCGATCTGGGGAATGACGTGGAAATGATCCTCGACGGTGGTCCCTGTCCGGTCGGGATTGAATCCACGATTGTCGACTTCACGCAAGTCCCCCCCGCGATCCTCCGTTTAGGGGCGGTCACGGCGGAACAGATTGAGTCCGTCCTGGGCTACCAAATTTCCCTGGAAAACGTGGCTCGCACAGCCAGCCCCGGACAACACCGCCGCCATTATGCCATCCCAGCCGAAATCCGGATAACCGAAGCGGACCTGCTGGTCGATGCCGCCACCATGGCTGCTGCCCAGGGCCAGCGCACCCTTATCTTGGCCCAACTCCCTCGCCCTTCCGCACTCCATCAGTCTGTCGCCTGGTGGCAACTTCCTGACGAGTTGCCTGAACTCGCCCGCGTTATCTATCAAACATTTCGCGAGGCGGATCGTCATGAGTTTGAGTTGATTCTAATCTGTCTTCCTGAGGAAACAGGGATAGGGGCGGCCATCATCGATCGGATTCAAAGAGCCAGTTATCGGCCCGACTAGACCTCGGTTGCGGCTCGACAGAACCAGCCCGCAAATTCGCGACTCCAGGCCCTGCATACAAACCAATCCCTAGAACGACGGGAAAAAGTCCCCCAAGTGTTCCTGTTTTTCGCACACTCTCGTCTAAAACCCCACAAAAATTGTTGTTTTTTGCGGCTTATTTGTTATTCTTTAAGATGCTCTGTCTGGGTAAACAAGGTCCGCTGGGGTCCTCGACAATGTTGGCCGCAATGTTGGCCGCGGCCCGTTTCGACGTGAACAAGACTTGTTTTGAGCGAGACTAAACAAATTGGAACTTGATCAATTTCAGTTTGTACTGAGTAAATTTATACTCTGCACATTTATGCTGAGCAGAGTTGATTTGTAGAAATTTATAAAGGTCGCGGGGACGGCATTTACCGGAACGTCAACCGCAATGATCGACTGAGCAGAAAATCTAAATCGCTTTTTCAATTGGGAATCAACATGAGTCTAGTCACCAAATCAATGCGAAACACGTTCGCGGTAATCGCCCTTTGTGGTTGGATCGTCGCTGGCGTCAGCCCGCTGACCTCACATGCCCAAGAGTTCGACGTCCTGCCCCTAGCCGAAAAATATCAAGCTCCCAAGATCTTGGGGGTCGAATCGCCAGCTCAAACTCGCGACCTCGAGAAAAAAATCAAAGACGTGGAGAAACTCATTTCCGCGGACCAAAAAGCGGCTTCGGCGGCACTCCAAGGTGCCGGTTCCACGGCCTTGGCCCAAACGTTCTTTCAAGAATATTTGTTTCCCAAAATGACAGAAATTGAACCGGCCACGTTGTCTTCGTTCGGTCAAATGCGCGCGGATTTTCTCAAAGACTACTTGGGCACCAACGTTTCGCCAGCAACCCGAGTCAGCATCATTGATTTCGCCCTGGCTAACTTGCAAAAAATCGCAGAAGGAAACTACCACCCCGCATCCCGCTTGAACGCCATGATTATGATTGGATCGTTCAATAGCCGAGAGGGTGATAGTGCCACTAACATTTTTCCGCAGCCTCACCCAGGCTGTGTGAAATATTTAATCACCGCCGTCGAACGTGACGACCTCCCC
>JBGSIY010000522.1:0-7948 GCA_041742275.1 Pirellulaceae bacterium
GCGAGATTCGGCTCTGGGGGCCTGGATCAACGCGTGAATGTGATTGGGCATCCAACAGAATGCCAACACGAGCCAACCGCTTCGTTCCACTTCCTGAGGCAAGCCTTCGGTACAATGATCCTAGTGTCCCTAATTGTGAAAATGAACGCGCCTTGCATCTCAGCGAGCGATGATGTGGTAGTTAACGCCGGCGAATTGAATTCTTGGAGGACGCGGCATGAGATTAGGCTACCAAAAAACGTACTGACTCTCAAACTACCCAAAACGGACCCTTTCAAAAAGGTTCTGGGAAATAATGTTCCGGGTGTCAGAATCCTTAAAATCTGATTCGTTTGCCAACGTATTCCTAGATTCGAGAGTCGGAAGCAAGGAAGAATGAAACGAAGTATTGAAGGTGGCGGAATTTGCTTGACCGACGTTTGCTAATCGCTTATTGTCAAGGACATGTTGCGGCATTCAAGTCGTGCTCGGTTACCTTCTACCATTGAGGATTCCCCCATGAGTAAATTTGTTTTTGACGTGGCACGGCGACAATTCGTCTGGTTGAGCCTGGCAGTTATTTGGCTAGTTCCCTCGCTGTCCAGCGGTCAAGTCTGTCCCAACAAATTGTTGTACACCGTGGGCAATCAGTACTTTTATAATGCGAAGAACTGTGTGACGGGGCAAATGATCCCCGAGATCTATGTTTACAACCAATTGGTCTCTACCGGCTGCGGAACAGACAACTGCGCCACAACCGAACTTCCGCACACGGTTTTGCTCCAACCCGCAATCGTAGGTGATCCGCCGGGGGGCCAAAAACCGACAACGCCGTTTCGCAAGGCTCCCGCTGACGCAAATATCATGGTTGAGTTCGGTAATAGCCCGATCTCAACCTACAGTGACTTTCCAAAATTTGTTACGGCGATCTCCGACAATGAAGAACGAACGTTCAAGATCTTCAAAGTCAGCTACAAGGATGACCGTGGCCAAAACCAAACGCTTCAATTCGGTATCGAAGTCGAAGGAGTATTGCCGGGCAAGTCGGCGCTGGTTGCCGAATCCGTTGAATTCCTGAGAAAACGCGTGCGTCTGAACGTAAGGATTAATGGCCGGTCCGAGGCCTTCGAGGCCTTGTACGAAATGCCAACCGATGAGGAAAATGGTGGCAGCGATCAAACGGATTTACCGAGCGCACCGACTTCGTCCGCACCGCCAACAGGTTCCGGCGGATAAATTCGATACGATCCGTCTCCTCGCGCCGACAGGGGGCGGTGACGTTATTCCGGTAAGACGAATCGTGGTTTGACACTGCGGACACAGCGAAACCCGATTCCAGGCGCCGGAGCGTCGTAGGTTGAGAACAAGTTGAGAAATCGCGGCCCCATCTCTGCTTCGATTGCCGATGGTTTTCCAACACTTACCGACGGACCCCCTCCAACCAAAACTCGCATCGCACCACCAATGGGGGTCGAACTGTTGGTGGGAAGTCCTCCGACGGCTTGGGCAAACGTCGGCAAAGGCTGCGTTGGCGACGATTGAGTCCATTCAACGACACGCGAAAAGAGTCCTTCAACGGGCGGCATGCCGCGATTGAAATCGAAACTCGGCGGTTGGTTGGCGGTGATGTCCCAGTCGTGTTCGATCAACTCATCACCCCAGGGGAATTTTGTCGTTCCTCCATTTGTCGCGGCAAACAGATACTCGTCGAGAGTGGGGAGTCGTTTTCCAGTTCGTTCCGCGAATTCCAATGCTTCAAAATACTGAACTTGACGCACCGGAGAATCGCGGTCTGCACGGGCGGCCTCTGGATCCAGCCGCAGTTGCAACGGCAGCGAGCCCATGACGGCCTCATACTCTCCAATCGACACCTCCTGAGTATCCATCCAAAACGTCGGAACATTCACTAATTCCTGCGGAAAGATTGCTACAATGTCGCTTCCGGTTCGAAACTCGCCGCCTTCAACCATGCTCATGGTTTTCGGTGTGGCTTGTTCCTTGCTGGACAGCAGCCGAATCGGAGGTAACATGACTCGACCATTGGCTTCGATTTCTGCGGCGGACCGACAGCTGGGAATATGCTTGAGGTTCGGCTCGTTTTTGACCGCTTGGTAATCCGCCAATTCACGCGACACAAAACGAAAAACCTCTTGAACTCCAAACTCGGGATGGTAGGCCTCAATCAAATACCAACCTGGCTTGATGGTCAATGGATAGTCGGTGGCAATGGGCGGCCGAAAGCATTGGTCTACCAAGGGCACCCCGGTCAGATCGTCCAACGGAACAATGGCAATTTGGCATCCTGGTGGATCGGTAACGATCCGAACTCGGCAACGTGTGAGCATCCACTCGTTGGTTCGCTGCCACGTCCAAAGACCCGCAATAATAAACAATGCCAGGCCAACAGCCATAGCAAGTGACCACTGGTGTCGTTTTATGAAACGCGCCGAGCGGAGGTGGATCCCCAAAGGGGTTGTCTGAGTTGGTCTGCCGGATTGAAACCGTTCCAGTTCGTCAGCCATTTCAGCCGCAGACTGAAACCGACGCGACGGTTCCTTCGCTAACCCTTTGTGGCAGATCGCGGCCAATTCACGTGGTGTCCCTGGAGCAACGCGACTCAATAGCGGTGGCTCGCTGAACAACGTCTGATTCACTACTTCGCTGTAGTTTCCCTGGAATGGTCGTTGACCAGAAAGCAGTTCGTAGAAGACAACGGCCAGAGAATAAATGTCACTGGCCGGAGTCGCCTCAGCACCCAGCCCCGCAGCTTGTTCCGGCGACATGTACGCCGGTGTTCCTACGACGACTCGGCCTCGTTCGCTTGGTCGCTTGGCTTCGCTGGTATTATTATCATCAGACCGATTCCGTAACGCCAATCCAAAATCGGTGATGCACGGCTGCATGTCTTTATCGAGAATCACGTTGCCCGGTTTGAAATCGCGATGAACGACACCGGCACAGTGGGCGTGGTGCAATGCGCGGGCTAAAATGATCATTAGCTTGATCACCTCAGACTGCGTTGGTCGATTGTGTTTCATCCAATGCGAAAGCGGCTCCCCTTCGATCACATCCGAGACGATGTAGACGGTTTTATCGTCCCCCAATACCTCGTGAACCGCGACAATATTCGGATGCCGCAATTGCGCCGTGATCCGCGCCTCGGAAACGACCGACGCAATCTGCTTGTCCGACAGCTCAGCAGTCCTGGGCAATTTAATAGCGACAAACCGTTCCAGGTAGGGATCAAACGCTCGATAAACGCTCCCAAACCCGCCGCGCCCCAGAAACGATTTGACCTCGAAGCGTCCGATTTGCTGGCCGACCTTGATCTCGCCGTTCGGTCGATCGGTTTTCGGTTGCTCGTCGATGGTTGCCGCCGCCGAAAAATCCAGGCTCTCACCGCAATGGGGACAAGCCTCCAGACGCGAACAGTCAGGCCCTGGAATTTCAAAGTCGCAATGGGCACAATGGTGTGTCACGGTGGCGAAGTCTTTCGGTGAAGGTAGCCGGCAAAAATTCGGAGCCAAATTTGGCTGCCCCTCGTCATTCCACCTTCGATTGTAGCAGGAGTTTGTCCGTGGAAAAGGTATCAAAGGGTTTCGAAAGGGTCGCCGACGAGGATGGCACTGCCGGTTGGTTTTGAAGAACTTAAGATCAATGGCGGTGGTGAAGTCCCAACTGGAAGAGTCAGGGGTCACGCCTTGCTTTCGGTGTTCAGGTGAAGAGAAGCTTCGATTTGCTTCACTTGTTGTTTCCACTGGTGTGACTGGTCGAACCGTTTCTGACCCAGACGAATCAAATTCGAGACGCTGTCGATTCCGGATAAGCCGAATGGCGAGCCCCCTTCCCGGAGCACTTGTTTGAACCGATCTCTCGGAACCATCATCGCTTCTTGTACGAATTTTCGATACGCTCGATTCTGATTTTCTTTTCCTTGGGCCGCTTTCCAAAGAGCAAGCAACTGATCGTAGGCAAACCAATCCATTCGTTTACTTTTGCGGGCATACCCGGCAAAACTGCTGTGAGTCCACTGTCCAGGATCATCCACAAGCGGCCGATTGCCATGGCAAGGGTTCAAATGAATGTAGCGACTGTGGGTCCAGCAGTAACCGGAGTCTTCTACTAGGAATGCATGGTAACCTGCCAGGTATAAAATGTCCTGTCCGAACGTACTGGATCGACTTTCCATTTAAAACCATGCCAGCCGGATTCAACTAAGCGTTGGGCCAGGGATACAAAGACATTGCCGACTCACAATCAATTTCAGTGGACTCAAATTGAATAGTAGCCATGGTGTCTTGATCGGAAATGACGCGAATCCAGTTGGCAGAGAATCCAGCAGGAAATGCATGCTTCACTGTTGTATCCCCAGCGACTTCAAAGGACTGGTAAGGGATCCAGACTCCCGTACCTGAAACATCGACTTCCAGACGAAGAGTCAACGGTTCTTCTGATGCGTGCGACAGCTGAACCGATTTCTTGTCGTACCCTGCCATAAGATAAGGATCCAACGGGATATTCGCCTTGACCGATGTCTCGAACTATGGGCCTCCGTCTCCGACCGGCTTTCCCAGTTTCCACAGATCATCGATGCCACCGAACCACAAATCTGGTTTTGGGTCGCTCGATACAAAGACATGACCATCTTCTTTTGCGTCGGCTTGGACGCCACCGAGGACCAAAAGATCGTTCCAGTTCGAAAAATCGGTGATCGGTTTTCGCTGACTTGAAACCGGTCGCACCAAGTTCCAAGCGGGTAGATTGCCTATGGTTACCAGCGGGACCTCATAAATTGTTCCATGAATATTTGCAAGTTCTCGTTCCAAAATGACTTCGCGAAGGCCTCTCGCCCCAGCCGTGTGCAAAAGGCTGGCAGAATCGCTCGTGTTCTTTAGGAAGCCGCCAAGTTCGATCGCCATGTTTGGCCGGGCTTTTGGCAAATTCTGAATTTTGTCCTTGAAATCGACGGGCATCTACGGTTGAAGTAGCGACGGGCAACATGTCGGTCTATAGGGAGACCTAGGCGATTTCCAAACTCGATATCGGGATAGTGGACGAGAATATTCAAAATCGCGACATGCCAAGCAAACGCAGTCAGGTATTATTTGAAATTCACTCGAAAAGAACGAGACATTGCAATTTATAGGCGTTGAGAAGGAGTAAAATGGTGACCGATGAAAACCCGATGGTTCCTTATTTAACGACTAATATCTAGCGGCTATTAAGGAGGAGTGCTGAGTGTCAAACAGTTATTCATTTACGCGCAGACAATGGCTCAAAAACGCCGCGGCGATTGCTGCAGTTTCGTCGATACCCAACGTATTGTTTTCGCAAGAACCAGAAAGATTTTCACGTGCGAATGACCATCATGCGACCGGCAAAAACAATGCGGTTACTGCGACATCTAAAGAGGCCGCAGAGACAGCCATGTGGGCGTTGTCGCAGGGAGGGAATGCCGCCGACGCTTACATGGCGGCGACGTTGACCCAAACGGTGGTGGAGCATGGTTTGACTTCAATTGGCGGCGGTTTCTCTATCAAATTCTTTGATGCCGCGACAGGTGAAATCCACAACGTCGTGGGACCGCTCTGTCCCGCTCAAGCAGAGTCTTACGATTTCGAACGAGATTCGCCAGTGACACAAACCGGCCGCGCGATGCCGGTTCCCGGATTCCTTTCCGGCGTTCATGCTGCCCACAAGCAATTTGGCAGACTGAAGTGGAGTCAACTGTTTGAACAGGCGATTAAATTCGCCAATGAGGGATTCGCGACTGGGCCGTTGCTTGTAAGCGCGGCCAGTTCCAAGGCTGCTCGGTTTGAGGAAGGGAAGAAGCTTTGGATGAAACAGGGGCGTTTTCTCCGAGCTGGTGAAACGCTTGTGCAAAAAGAACTGGGGCAAACATTTCAGCATATTTCCAACGAGGGACCAGATTACTTCTACAACGGCGATTTTGCCAAGAATTACATTCGCCGCGCATCGATTGACGGCGGGGTAATCACGATGAAAGACATGACCGCGTGGCAAGATTTGGCCAAGAGTTCAAGGGACCAATTGGAGGGCAACTATCGCGGGTATCAAATTTCCGCAGCGGGCTTAATCACTTATGCGCTTCATTTGAACGAGGCACTAGACTTGAGAGCCTTTGGCCCCGCACAAAAATCGGCCGAGTCACTCTTTCGCCAGTATCGAATCATGGAAGAGGTCTTTCTTTCGTCGCCTGAATACACAAAGGAATCTCATGAAATGTTTGTCTCCCCTGATTTTGCAGTACAGAGGGCCGGTGCGGTCGTGAATGGCCCACTTAGGAAACTGACATTCGACGCTATATTTAATACTTGTTTTCTCGTTGTTCGCGATCGAGAAGGCAACATTGCTTGGGGAACTCATTCCATCAATACGCCAACTGCGTTTGGCGCGGGGATCTTGGTCGACGGCGTCTACGCTGCGCATGCCATGAATCGCGAACATGTTCGTGGGTCCGGAGGAAGTGCCCCAGGGGTATCGACAAGCCTTGCTTTGTTCAAAGATGGCAAGCCCCACTTGATAGCCGGATCGCCCGGTTTCGGGTTCGTTCATGGTCCTTGGCAATACTGCGCAGGAATTATTGAGTGGGGACTTTCGCCCACCGAAGCGATGAACCAGCCTCGTTTCGGCCTGCCTCGCAAAGACGGGAATTTCTATTTCGAAAGTCATTATGATGACAAGCAGTTTGCGATGTTGAACGAAAAGAAAATTCCATTTTTTAAGGGACGTCCATCACCGTTTACTGGGCTAGTAGGTGCATTGACTATCGATGACGAAAATACAGTTCACGTCGTTCAAGATGGTCGCGTTGATGGCTACGCTCGGGCTAGTTAGTGTCTGTCCGTAAATTCGAAATACCCTTAATTTATTGAATAAAATGCAAAAGAGCTTCTCGAAGATCGAACCCGCAAGCGGGTTCACGCGTTGAATTCAGTGACAAAACAAAAGCCAAGCGAAAAACCTTCGAGGAGTATAGGCAACGCGAAAACATGACGAGCAGCAGTTCCGATTGGATAACAGCCCCATTGCCAACGTGCAATTGAACCTGGAATGGATGATTGGCATGCTGTTGTTTTGGCGGCAGTTCGACTTGGATGCAACTTTGATGACGACAAACTTCACGACCCCGTCGAGAACCACAGCTCGCGGTGTCGTATCATGGAAATCGGTGACTGGGAAGACGCCGGTGGTTTCACGTTCCGGCGCATCCATGATACACTGTGCCAACTCAAACCTATCACTCTCAGCCAAGGTCAACGAGCTGGTCGTGAAAGGGGGACACTCATTAGCTTAGGTTGCAGCTACATCCGTTCGCGCCGACTCTTTTGTCGTTGAAACCAATATTCACTAGCCCACCGAAAGCAGTCTCTTATTCGATGGTGTTCGTAAATTCGTTCCACTTTGCGCCGAGGTTGTAGGCTTGTTGGGTAACGAATCTGCCATCAACGCAATGCAACGAGGCAACGGACTGATGCGGTGTCGCCATCGAAGTGAACTGGGTTTTGAACGTTACTTTGGTTTGGCAGTATTGGGACGAAATATTCAAACGCTTGACAAACGTTTATTGGCTAAACATCACAGTCATACCGCATCAGCGCAGAGCCAACGCCGCGTGGCGTAACTCAGCGAACCGTTCAAGGGATTAAATTTGATGGCTCTGGCTACCGGTCTGCTCGCCACGATGACGATTAGAAGTCGCGATGGTATCGACGGCCCGTTTTCAGATTAATGATTCTGCAAATGAAAACCCTAATGTTCAGGAAGGTGAGTTCCCCTTCACGGACCCAAGCACTCAGTATATTTTTGGAGACTGTCAGTTCAGCCCGGATGGAAAATTACTGATGATGCTGATGTTCGACTCAAAAAAACGTGGGGGCACGGGACAGTTTCATGTTTGGGATCTGGATTTGAATCGTCAACGACTGCAGGGGGAATTCGAGTTTAC
>JBGSIY010000523.1:0-4131 GCA_041742275.1 Pirellulaceae bacterium
ATCCGGACTGAAGGAGTGGTCTTGGGGCGACCTGCCTGATGAGATTGAGATCCAACGCGGCCAAACACGCTTGGTCACTTATCCAGCCGTCATGGATGAAGGTGAATCGGTTGGGCTTCGGTTGGTGGATTCGCAGGCCAAGGCGAACAGCATGAGCATGGGGGGAATCAACCGGTTGTTGACGTTGCAATTCAAAAAAAATATTCGTTCGCAAATTCAGTGGCTCCCCGGATTGGATGCGGCCAAGGTCAAGATGGCGCGATGGATTAAACCGGAAGCGTTTATTACTTGGTTAGGAATGCTGTTGCCAAGAATGGGATTGCTCGAGGGACAACCGTTGCCTCGGTCTCTAGCCGAATATCAAGCGTTGGCAGGGCGGGCGAACGAAAGAATCTCGGTGGCCACGCAAGAAGTAGCGATTTGGCTACCGAAATTAGCCGACTCCACTCACGATGTCGCCTTGGCACTGGAGCGACTGCCGGCAAAATTTGATGGAGCCCGAGCCGATATTCGCGAACAACTCCAGTTTCTGTTTGCCCAGGAAACGCTCGATGCGGTGCCGTGGCGGTGGTTGCAGCACTACCCCCGCTACTTGAGAGGAATTGGTATGCGAATGCAAAAACTACCTACGCTTGCTCCCGGTGCCGATCGCGAATTAGCCGGGCGCTGTGCCAACTATCGTGATCAATACGCGGAACGACGGTTGGTGCACACTCAAAATGGTTGGGTCGATCCGGAGTTAGATCAGTTTCGCTGGATGATTGAAGAATATCGCGTCTCGTTGTTCGCCCAACAACTGGGTACGAGCCTGACTATCTCCGACAAACGATTGCAAAAGCAGTTTGAACAAGTGCGACGGGCCTAGTCGCCGAGGCCGTCGCAAGTGTTAGAACGAGAAGGAGCGAGGGAAACTTTCGTGACAAGGTAATAGCGTTTTTGGAATTTTCAGTTGGGGCTTTAAAACGTTGTCCCTTCACCGTCCATGCTACGGTCTGCGATGGGGCGGAATCCTTTGGGATGGGCTTCAGTTGAAATGAGAACCGCCATTGATGGCGTGCGTTGTGACTTTTGAGGTGACCGAGCCACTGGATTGAGGCATGAACAGTTGACGTTCAACGACAAAAACCAAGTTGGCGGAGTTCGATTCCTCCTCCATCTTGGTTTAGTCGTTTTCATTCAATGGCTTACTTTGAAGCACTGTTGTCGAAATCGATCTAGCCTCCGTAGCCACCTCCCGCACCGGGTCCATCAGCAGCTTGTACAATGTAGCCGCCGCCAGCACCTGGGCCGTCGATTGGCGAGGTTCCATATCCTCCGCCCGCACCGGGTCCATCAGCAGCTTGTACGATGTAGCCGCCGCCAAGACCTGGGCCGTCGATTGGCGAGGTTCCATATCCTCCGCCAGCACCGGGACCATCAGCGGCTTGTACGATATAGCCACCACCAGCACCTGGACCGTCAATAGGCGAGGTTCCATAACCCCCGCCGGCACCGGGCCCATCACATTTGCGAGTGATATAGCCTCCACCTGCTCCTGGCCCATCATGGGCTAGAGTTGGTTGGGCACACCGCCCGTCCTGTGGACTTGTTTTGCTGGGACATGACTGAGATGGCACCTTTTTTGTGCCTGCGTGCTCTCCTGGAGAACGGTAGGAATTGCTCGCGATGACAGACGATGTTGCGATCAGGGCGATCAAAGTCAGAGAGGTTAAAGAGAGTTTGTTCATTGTCAGATCCTTTCCAGAAATCTTGTAGTTGAGAAATCGAAATTGGTTAAACCATGTCAGCCTTACCAATTCAAAAAGGGTTTGTGACAGTGTTTGAAAACTTTTTTTGGCGAACTTGGCGTTTCATTGACTTTGCTATCTACCCGAATTCGGACAATCCCTTCTCAAATTACATAGTTAAATTCGTTTGCAGGCGTCCTGGCTGGCAAAATCATCGCTTGCTGAAATCAACAATGACGCGAACCAAAGTGAGCCTTGTTGTCTCGAACTAAGGTTATTTGGATTTCTGGCTTTGGCTCACGCCGTTAGAAATTATCCCAAATTTAAATTGGTGCTTACTTTTGGCCATTAGATGCACGATTGCTCTATCGTGTGCTGTTTCCGCATTCAGCTAAAGGTCGTTTTGGACTTCGTTTCGGGCTAGAAACTCAGAAGGACCGATAATGTTACTTAGTAATTGTCGGGTAATGAGTTTCCGGTTTAGTCAGAACGAATTAGCATCCGTTTCCCTTCCAAACCCGGTGCACACGCACTCGGGCTAATTTAAAATGAATGCAATTTTGTGACGGGTCTTTTCCGATGGAATGGTTCTGAAAGAACTTCTTGATTTACCCCGGTAGGGGTTATCAGCTATTAGCCGGTGGTTGAGCGCAGCGACACCACCGGAAGGTTGTTACCAACGACATTGCACCCTGAACGGGTGCCAGCGACGTTTTTGATTCGCCCTGTTCGCCTCAATTTCTGGGTGCTGAAAAAAAAGATTACGGAATCGGATCGGTGATCTCGCTGGGATAAAAAGTTCAGCAAAGGCCTTCAATGATTACGGCGCCGGCAAACCAAACGCGGAAACTTTTTTTTTAGATCGATGGCCAAAAAAAACGCTCGCAGACGGGGTCTGCGAGCGTTTAAGAGAAGTCAAAAAAAGTAAGCTAAATCTAGCAAGCGCGGCGACGGCGAGCAGCAATCAGGCCGACCAAGCCAATAATACCAAAACCGGCGAAGGTGGGTTCTGGAACGGCAACAATTTGCAAGTTGTCAATGACCATCGAAGTGTTTCCGCCAGCTTGACGGAATGCGAATGTCGACATTGGCTGTAAAGTATCTGTATCAGTGGAAGTAATAAAACCGAAACCAAGAACCTCCAAGGTGCTCACTCCCAAATCGTACGAGTAAGTGCCAACCAGAGTGTAAGTTTGGCCAAAACTAAAATCCTGTGCAAACTTAGCGTTTAAAGCGCTATTTTCCGCAAGTCCAAAAGTAAAATTACCGGCTGCCGCATTGGGAGCGGAAACAAACGCTCGCGTGTTGAAGGCGGTGCCATCGTTTCTAAAGTGGGCAAAATAGACGTCAGTCGCATCATCGGTACCGTTTACCGTGATATCGAATGAATACCGAAATACATCTCCGGCGCCCATTGTTTGTCCCAGGCCAACGTTAACGTCTTCGCGTGAGCCTGTTCCATGACCCAACAAAACCTCACCGGCTGAAACTTGAACTGGGAGACTGCCAGCACCACTATGTGCAGCCCAGCCATCTTGCCCGACAATGTTGCCGTCTGAAAACGTGTTAAAATCCGTTTCGTAAAGAATATCGGCACTTGCATTTGTTGCAACAAAAGAAAGTGCAAATAAAGCCATCAGTGTCTTAGTCATCAATTTCATAAACCGTACCTCAAAAATATGTCTCGGGTGGCGAGCGACGATCGCTGCCGAAAGGTGGATCATTTCTACCCATGGTAACAAAAGCCTAATAGAAAAAAACGGCTTAAACTACCCACCCCGCCAGATTAACCGAAGTTTAACACTGACCGGATTAAAACGAACGGAGCGACCGCGCACGAAGTGAATTTTGCGAGTTTTTGTCGGTAAAACGACATTTTCGTCTTTAGATATGACGACAGAGAGGTACCCAAAATAAAATTCCACAGAATAAACCATTAATAGGCGGTTTGTGGACGTTCTTGTGCCATTGATGGCCATGATCGTTGCAAAGAACCATCAATCAAAAACGTTTTTGGCTTCCATAGAGAAGTATCAAAATAACAAGAGGCACTTTTTGGTTCCGCGGGATCAAAACAAACGCTTGCGGAAACGACATTGTCGCGGCAATTGTTAAGATTTACCGCTTTCGGTACGAAATGAAAAGGCTCCTAAATCGGCCCAATTTGCGGTCGGTGCCGTCACTTTGGCTTAGTTCGTTGTTGTCGTCAGCTTCAGAAAATGGGTTGACGCAATTCGTATTGCTTTTTTACGGATTTTTTGGCTCGCTGAAAAAAATCTAAATCACCGCCGTATGGATTCCTAGCTACAGTGGTTTTTCGTTTCGAAACGATCTGCTTTTAGATCTCCAAAAGAGCCGGTTTGTACTCTGCCGCCGGCGCTATCCCGGGAGATGTTCTTTCATG
>JBGSIY010000524.1:0-5143 GCA_041742275.1 Pirellulaceae bacterium
GGAACTGATTGGCTCCCAGTTCAATTCCACTCCCAATTGCCGTGGCCCCCGTAGGTGAAATTTGGTTCACCTGGGTCATGACATTGGAATAGGAATTTGTGAAATCAATGGCCAAAGTTGCTTCATGATTGAACTTCACCACTGAGATCCGTTCGATGGGTTTGGTTGTGTGTAACTCACTCAAAAATATCTGCATGGCGGCACAAACTCCGCTCCAACGTGAGTTTCCGGGAATGGGAGGGGGATCACCAAAATACCATTCGCCGGGATCCCACAAGCCATTTCCGTTCAAATCGGCGGCGGGAGGAATGTATTGAGAGCCGTCCTCGTGGGCCTCAAAGGCCATCGAACCCGAAAAGTCCAGCACAAATAAGATGTCCAATTCGGCTTGAGTCGCCACGGCCGAAGCAGATGGTTGGTAAGAGGTCGTGCCGATTAACTCACCAAAAAACAGGGAAATATTTCCGCCCAGTGAAGCGTCCGTCCGCCGACCCTCCACGCGAACAGCGTTCAAAGGCCCCGTTCCCGGAACAAACGAATAACGCGAATCGATGGAACTGCGACTGGAATTGCCAAAGGCAAAATCGGAGCTCGTCAGCTGCAATTCTTGGGAAGCCACTGGGTTCTGGGCTCCGGCTGAAATCCCTGCGTTGATGGCGTCTTGTTGGCTACCGGATTGAGCGTAAGTGCGCGCGGCAGCACGAGCGGCGGCGTCCGTGGCCGTTCTCAGTTCCGCATGGCACAAGTCCATATAACACATGTTAACGGCGATCGCGCCTACGATAAACAAGACGACGAGAATGAAGGCCACCAGAAACAGAATGACTCCCTGTCGCTGTGGCCGAAATCGCAGCCTAGTTTTTCGTGAGGTAAGTCGTTTCATAACAATGTCATCAATTGACTAGCGAGGGACAAAGGCCGGATTAGTTTTCTTTTGTAAAAGTGCTTTGACCCGTGAGAGTAAACGAACTAAAGGGGCCTTGGTAAACCACACAATTGAACGCATAGGGAGCGGACACGCTGACGCTAATAAACGTACCTGCTGGAGCCGCCTCCAAATTGGGAGGGGAGATCGATATCGAATAATGGGTAACTCCACGGTCCTCCAATGTTTGCATGATCGCATCCTCCACATCAGCCGAGCTGGCTCCTGGAAGGATCGACACCATACTGCCCTCGTAGGCCGCGACTGTTAAACTTTTGCGCAGGGTCAGGGAGTTGCAAAACTCGATCGTGCCGAGCATGAAGGTGATTAAGATTGGCAACGAAATAGCCAGTTCAACAACGGCAGCCCCGTGACGTTGACCTAGATTCGCATTTTTCGGATACGAAAAATTTCTCATGACCCGCAACAAAAAACTGACTGAAAATTAGGAAAGCACTTGTTAAAAGTCCTTCAAACGATAGCTTTCGGATTTTCCACCACCTGAAAAAAAAGCGTGAAGGCCCCCGTCGCCTGCGGAGCGAAACCCTGAAATCGGAAAATTGGTTAAACTTGGTGAAATCGCCATTATCGAACGCACGAAGAAAAAGGGCGTGATGTTGTGCCGATTTGCCGTATCCATACCGGCAGCCGAGGCTGATTGCTGAAGAATCTGCCCACGATTGAAGGAGAATTTTTTTACGGAAGAAACTGTGGGAGAGAGGTTGATACAAAAAAACCTACCAGTGTATTGGTAGGCTTTTTTAGAAAAAATGTTGGCTTGGCAGCGTGACTAGCCGGAAACCATGTCTTTAAGGCCCTTCAGAGGCCGAACGCGGACCGTTCGGCTGGCAGGACGAGCTTCGGCCCAAACCATTTCGCTAGAGCCAGGCTTGCGAACCTGACGGCGTTCCAGAGCTGGCTTGTCTTTAACAACAACTTTGCACAGGCCAGGAATCGTGAACATTCCAGGTCCGTCTTTGGCTGATATGTTCTTTTCGATCTCAGCGGTCAGGGCGTCAAACACGGCGGTGACGTCTTTTTTGCTCAATCCAGTAACTTCGGCAATGTTGTTCATCACTTCGGTTTTTGACGGGGCTTTGGGTCCAGCGGGTTTTTTGATGGTCATGAGAGTTGATCCTCCATCCAGTTCTTAAAAAAAATGTAACGATTGTCTCGTTTTTCAAAAAGTCGGGAAAACGCGAGAATTAGACTGATTGAAACCAAAAATTCAACCCGAGTTAGCCCCTAAAACGCCAAAAATCGCTAAAATTTGACAAAATCGAGTCGTTCTGAGCTGATTTTTTCGTTAAATCATGTGCCAAAAGCCCCCAATGACCCGCTTTTACCAACACGCAAAAGGCCCCAAAAGGTCGATGGAGACGTCCCAACGATCACGTTTTTACTTGGTTTTTTCAGCCCCCAATTTTACTCATGAATACACTTGAAAACGACCTTCACTGGATGAAGCGGGCTCTGGATTTGGCATCCCAAGGACATGGATGGGTCGAACCAAACCCCATGGTGGGCTGCGTGATCGTTTCCGAGGGACGATGTATCGGCCAAGGGCGGCATGAACATTTTGGTCAAGCCCATGCTGAGATCAATGCGCTGCAGTCTTGCGAGCAATCGCCTGAAGGGGCCACTATCTACGTCAATCTTGAGCCCTGCTCTCATTTTGGTAAAACGCCGCCATGCTGTGATGCGCTGATCGCGGCTGGCGTGGGACGGGTCGTTGTGGGGGTTCAAGATCCCTTTCCCCAAGTCCGTGGTCGTGGCATCGCTGCGTTGCGAGCCGCTGGGATCGAAGTTTCAGTGGGCGTGGGCGCCGAAGAAGCCGAAGAGCTCAATCGCCCCTTTTTTCATCGATGTGCCACACAACGGCCCTGGGTCATCGCCAAATGGGCTATGTCGTTGGATGGGAAAATCGCGACTGTCCGCGGCGAAAGTCAATGGATTTCTGGAGAACCGGCCCGTCAAATGGTTCATGAATGGCGAGGATGCATGGACTGCATCGCTGTCGGCTCGCAAACGGCGTTGGTCGATGACCCGTTGTTAACAGCGCGACCTCCCGGCCCACGGGTCGCCACCCGATTGGTCTGGGACTCGCAATGTCGACTGCACGTGAATTCAAAACTGGTTCAGACGGCAAGGGAAATCCCGGTGCTGTTGATTTGCGGACCCAGCGCGAAACCGCAACGAATCGAGGCCCTCCAGCAGCTGGGGGTCGAGGTTGTTCCGTTTGTTGCGGAGGAACGCCAAGTTCGCTTACAGGAAACCTTTCGACTTTTGGGATCGCGCGGGATGACTCATGTCCTGGTGGAAGGGGGAGGGGAGCTGCTGGGCTCGCTGTTGCATTTAGATTTAATCGATGAGACCCGCGTGTTTATCGCGCCATCGCTGATCGGTGGACGCAACGCCCCGACCGCCGTTGGAGGGAACGGCCTCGCGGCCCTGGCCAATCGATTGAGACTAAAAACCACACGTTGGCAACAAGTGGGCGAGGACTTCCTGTTAGTTGCACGACGAGCAACGCTGCCGAACCACCTCACCTAACGCTGAACATTCACAATCCCGATCGATTTAATCGTAATCGGGTAAACCGCCCCCTGCATCGATTTGTTTCTTCTGGAAACAGGCAGCGAATCCCATGTAACAATAACGAGCCCCATTCAAATACAAAGTGGTATCTCGGGATAACATGGGATCCGAATAGGCATTTTGGTTAATGTCGTTAGTGTTTGGCAACTTCTTTAAATCAGCAATGACCCTCGAGTTCAATATTAGGGTAGGAAGCATTGACACCTCGTGACCCGTATAAAGGCATTTGCGATGTTGGCTCAGGTTCCCACCGAACAAAGGGCTTGTAGGTTATTTCATTTAGCGGTAGCATCCATTGAGTCGCTTCGCCCTGGCTTTTCGAGCAGTAGGTGAAGTGTTAAGAGCTGTTTTTGTTAGGTAAACGATGGGAGCCAATGATGTCCGGAATAACCTTTGATGCAAAAACTGCAAAATCACTCTGCACGCCCGGTGAATATAAAATTTACGAAAGTAGTTTACCTGGCAAGCTCGAAAAACTGACGCTCGTTGAATTGCGCGATCTGGTAACTCGCAGTCGCACGTCACGTGATAAATGGCGTGATGTTGGCCTAGAGCAAAAGCGAATAACGCAGGCCCAAAAGGGGCACAGGCAGAACGCCGAGAACGCACGAAGTGAGGACAAAGCTCGGTTGCTGGACGAAGTGCACCAGCAGTTTGTCAATCGTCTCGAGGAAATCAGCGGTGGGCAAACAAACGTGGAGCCGGGGAAAAAGGCGAGTAAAGCACCTCGCAGTGATCGAAAAATAGAGACGCGAGCGGAACGCTCAGCGACCCGCGAAATACTCGCCGAAGAAAAGCAAAAAACAAATCGCAAAGCCAGCGCCCAGGAAAAAAAACTGGACGTTAGCAATAAGGCCACAACGCCTAAGAATCCCCGGCCCGCCAGCGCTGCCAATAAACCCACCGCCAAAAAAACAGACGCGGGAAAAATAATAGCTAACAAACCCGCCGCAGAAAAAACATCCACCAGCAAAAAAACCGCTAGTAATGCAACGGTCGGTCAGGCAACTGCAACGAAAGCAACCGCAGAGAAGGCAGCTGCAGAGAAAGTAAATGCAGCGAAAATAATTGCAGAGAAAGCACAGAACAGCAGAACCTCTCCCAGCAAAACAAGCAAAAAGAAAATGGTCGCGGCCAAGAAGCCGATTGTGACCAAAGCTCGAAAGAAAATGTTGGCCAAGCAGGCTGCGGCTTCCGCAGCGGCCGATGCCAACGCCACACCGTCAAAACCCAATTTGAATGCGGGATCTACCCATGCGGCTCAAGTGGCTCGCAATCGACCGATACAAGCAAAATCAACCGCCAATCGCATCAAAATCGGCGGTAACACGAGAATCAAAGGGCATATTGCTTCGCAAGGAAAGCGTTCCCAAGCACGTCGAGACGGGAAATAAAGGCCAAACGCTCGTTCTCGCTTGATTGCGTTCTAATTGAATCATGCCCGAACGCAGCGTTGAGAGTTGTTGGCAATGAATGCACCGCCAGTTCATTAGTGCTGGGACTCAAGCGTATGCAGCAACTATGAAGTTTCGGGAATCTTCAAACGATTGCCAATGAGTTCCGTTAGCGCCTGGCCATCGGGTATCAAGACAAGACCATGGTTCGCAATTGTTGCAGCAC
>JBGSIY010000525.1:0-4706 GCA_041742275.1 Pirellulaceae bacterium
TGGTCTGGAACTTCCGTCGTTACTTCAGCAACTGTGCAGGTTCACCTGCAAGCATGCGGGAGGATGCCGAAAGCCACGGTCGCCGCTGGCACCGAGGCCAACGCGCCGCCCAAGAGTGCTTCGCATCGACTTGATCTCACAAGGCAAGCTTGAGCTCCCCCAAGGATGCTCTCCACGCACCATCGCCCTCTCCACGCACCATCGCCTGTCTATAACTGCGCACTCAAACGGCCAAGACAAGGCAATCGCATCGCAGAGCCGAGCAAAAATCGAGCACCATCCATCGCGACGCTACTGATTGGGCATCGACGTAAGGAAATTCAATGTAATGAATTCGCCTGCTGTCGTTAACACCTGGATGGCATCTAGGTAGGTGGGTGGCACCTAAGTATTTGCGTTAAAGCTGGGGGGCGGTGGTGAATGATGGTTCTAGACTTGTGAATCGGTTGGGGGTGTGTGGTAGGAGTCGTCCCATTCGCGGACGTTGGGTTCCCCCAGTTTGTTCACGCTTTTGGCAATTAGCACGGCTACTGCTGCGTCGCCAGTCACATTCACTGAAGTGCGGCACATGTCCAAGATGCGGTCGACTGCAAAAATCAAGGCCAAACCTGATTCCGGTATGCCGACGGCGCCCAGGACGATCACCAGCATTACCATCCCGGCGCCCGGGACCGCAGCCGAACCGATCGAGGCGAGAGTGGCGGTCATCACGATCGTGAGTTGTTCGTCCAACCCCAGGGGTATCCCCATGGCCTGGGCAATAAAAACCGCAGCAACGGCCTGGTACAGACTCGTACCGTCCATGTTTACCGTGGCCCCAATTGGGAGCACAAAACTGCTGACCTCACGATGCACCCCTAGGTGCTCCTCCACTCGTTCCATTGTGACTGGTAGCGTCGCTGCACTGGAACTCGTGGAAAACGCTAACAACTGGGCGGGAGCGATTCCTTTGTAAAAAAAGGAGAAACTCATTTTAGTGAACAACCAGACCATCAATGGGTAAAAAATAAAGAGCATGATCGCCAGTCCCAGGACAACGCTCAAACCGTACCATGCCAGCGCAGCAAAGATGTTCCAGTCCTCGGTCTTGGCGATCAACGATGCCATCAATGCGAAGACGCCAATCGGTGCTGCCAACATAATGAGGTCAATCAATTTCAAAATGACCTCGTTGAGTCCGTCAAAAAAATCTTTGACCGGTTTGCTTTTGTCGGCCGGAACTAAAATTAAACCGATGCCAAAAAAAATAGCGAAAAAAATGACTTGCAGCATGTTGCCGTTATTCGTCGCGGCGCCGACGATGTTGTCGGGAACAACATCGACGAGAGCTTGCAATGGGCCCTTTTGTTTTTGGGACTCAGCGCTGGCTGAAATTGCCAATGCCTGCTCCGAAAAAGATTCGTTCCCAAGCAAAGCCGTTCGCGTTTCCTCAGTAATACTTTTGCCGGGCTGGATGATATTTACTATCAACAGGCCCAGGGTCACGGCCACAATGGTGGTAAACAGATAAAGGGCAATCGTTCGGCCTCCCATCGAAGACAATTTCGAAATGTCTTGCAAATCCGACACGCCTTTAACCAAAGAGGCCAGAATCAAAGGAATGGCAATCAATTTGAGGAGGTTAATAAAAATCACCCCCAATGGCTCGACAAAGTCCCGGGTGAAGCCCTGGGCGCCAATTTGCACGGCCACGACTCCAAAGAGAATCCCCGCAGCCATCCCGATTAAAATTTGCCAGTGTAAAGCCAGTTTTTTCATGTCAATTCCAAGTCCATGTCGCGAAATGTCGGTGGCAAAAGCTTCATTCTACTGAATATCGATCAAGAGTGTTGATGACTCAAGCCAGAGAAATTCAAGCCAGGGAAATTCATTGATTGTTGCGAGATCAAATAAAATGTTGCCTGGTGAGGCAAGGCCCAGGGGTCCGGGGCTCAGCCGGCTTAATTTTGCGGAAATTCTTAAAAGGGTAATTGTGGAACGATGCTCTGGAGTTAGTCAAAACGTCAACCCGATCGAAACTACCGAATAAGTTGAATATTAGATTCCGAGATCCAAAACAATCAAAGGGAACCTAAATAATCAAGGGACCCCCTAAATCTAGAATCCCTGCGGCGATTCAATCGGCTGTAATATTTGCTTCATTTGATGGATTTTGTCTTAGAAAAACGAAAACTAGAGCCAAATGGCGAGTACGGCTTGCAGCCACCGTCAAATGGGACTTGAACGAAGCGAATGGTTGCCGCAGGGCGAATTAGACTGGCCATCATGTGGAGTTGCCGAACAAGGGACGTCGGTTTACCGAATCCACTTCGTCACGTAGACATTGGGGCAAAACTCTCCCCTCGAAATTCCCGTGTGCGTCGGTTACCGTAAGTGTTGGAATTTGTGTCGTCTTGTCTTTTTTAGTTGGTTGTTCAGCCCTCTATGATCCTAATCATCGACAATTATGATTCGTTTACTTTCAATTTGGTCCAGCGATTGGGTGAAATTGATGCCACGTTGGATATTCAAACCGTGCGCAATGACAAGATCACGTGTGAACAAATCGCCGAGATGGGGCCCACACATTTGATCGTTTCCCCCGGGCCTTGTACCCCCAACGAGGCCGGGATTTCTGTCGAGAGTATTACTCGTTTTCACGGCAAGTTGCCGATTCTGGGCGTCTGCCTCGGGCACCAATCGATCGGTCAAGCTACCGGAGGAGAGATTGTGCGGGCGAATCGATTGATGCACGGCAAGACCGATCGGATTCATCATGGGGGCCAAGGAATTTTCGCGGGAATTGCGTCGCCGATGATCGCGACACGATATCATAGTTTAGTGATTCGGCCCGATTCCCTGTCGCCCGAATTCGAAATGACCGCTTGGTCTATTGATCCTGATGGTTATCAAGAAATCATGGGAATTCAGCACCGGACTCATCCTACTTTTGGCGTTCAATTCCATCCCGAAAGTTTTTTAACAGAACAAGGGAGCCAGTTGTTGCAGAATTTTCTAGCAGTGGCCATGACGTTGACTCGATGACGTTAAGGGGAGATTCAATACGGTTCGGATGCTTGTGTTTACTGGCAAGAAATGGTGAGAGATGCGGGAGATCAATGAGGCCTTGCGGTTGATTGCGGAGTCGACGTTCTCGTTGGGAGGCGAATTTGTACCCCTGGTTGATTCTGTTGGCCGGCGATTGGCGAGTCCCATCGTCGCGGACGTTGACTCACCGCCGCATGACAAAAGCCTGATGGATGGATTTGCCGTGCGGAGCGCGGATGTAATGGAGGCGGGACGTCGATTGCAGGTCGTGGAAACTATTCTGGCCGGGTCTGTTCCGCAGCAATCCGTGGGAGTGGGGCAAGCGGCGCGGATCATGACTGGGGCACCTGTGCCTCCAGGTGCCGACTGTATTGTGATGATCGAGAATACCCATTTCGAGCAGGAGTCGGATGAGGCTTTCGTTGTGATTGATGTCGGCGGATTGCCGTCGGGACATCATCTGCTTCGTCGCAGTGCGGTCTTCCATGCAAACGAACCGTTATTTAATGTGGGGCATGCCGTTCGCCCTCACGACGTAGGGTTATTGGCCGAAGTCGGCGTCTGGCAAGTGCACGTTTTTCGGCGACCCAGCGTGGCCGTTCTCGCCACGGGAGACGAGTTGGTTGACTGTTCCCAGTTTCCAGCTGCCGGACAGATTCGCAATAGCAACGGCCCGCTGTTAGAATCTCTGGCGACGAGCGTTGCGTCCGAGGTGCGAAACCTAGGAGTGGCGCCGGACAGCTCGAAACCCTTGAGAGCATTGATCGAGCAAGGCTTAGAATCGGATGTGTTGATTCTCGCCGGTGGCGTCTCCGCGGGCCTAGCTGACTTGGTTCCAGCAACATTAACTGAGTGTGGTGTTCGCGAGATATTGCATGGTATGGCGATCAAGCCGGGAAAACCGATCTGGTTTGGAGTGCGTGAGATTTCGGGACGTCGGCAATATGTGTTTGGTTTGCCAGGCAACCCCGTATCGACATTGGTCTGTTTTGAAGTTTTTGTAAAGGGCTGTTGCCAGATTTTGAGCGGGGCTCCGGGGGTCGAGCGGGAAACCTTGCGAGGTCGAATCGCGTGTGAGCATCGAGTGCGCGGTCCCCGTCCTACTTATTGGCCCGTGTCGCTGGCTATCGACGATCATGGCCAGCAAATTGTGACGCCGTTGCCCTGGCAAGGTTCCTCCGATTTGAAATGCTTGGCCGCCGCCAGCGGGCTTGCCATCCTCCCGCCCCGCGACAACCCCTACATGCCAGGCGATATCGTTTCGGTGCTGCCGTTGAACTGCTGGTAAACGGCCCGGCAACGCGAGAGGTTCTCTCCGCAGTTTTTCTGACACTTGAATGAAAACGTCGGCAGTCAAAGCGACGCAAAAGCTTAGCCAAGCCAAAGCGGAACGACACGACAGCGGCAAGACACCACCAACGAACGCTATCTCCGCCGAGCGATGTTAACGCCGAACTCCGTTGTTTGGGAACGAACTACTAGAAGATCCCGAGTTGGTCGCGGGCGTCGTCTGTCATACGGTCTTGTGTCCAAGGCGGATCCATCACGACCTTCACATCAACTTCGTCCACGTTTTCCAGTTCGCAGACAAACTGCTTGCTCTGGCCGACCAATTGGGGGCCGGCGGGACACATGGGGCTAGTCAAGGTCATTTCAATATTCACATCAAATCGTTCGGT
>JBGSIY010000526.1:0-2309 GCA_041742275.1 Pirellulaceae bacterium
CGATTCAATTCACCCCGATTTGCTTCCTGCTGCCACAACAGTTCCCCCGTGGATCGGGAAAAACATAAAACCGATTGCGTCTCGGCCTCACTATCGCAAGTTGTCAAAAAAATCTTGTCCCCCACAATCGTCGGTGACGAATGACCGCGACCTGGTACCGGCTGTTTCCAGATCACATGGGATTCATCGCTAAACTCAATAGGGGGTGTTTGGTTGGGAGCCGCAATTCCGTTGCTTTGGGGTCCTCGCCACACCGGCCAGTCGGTCAGGACCTCACCCGCGGGACCTTGCCCCCACAGCGTTGATGCCGACCCGAGAAAGCACACGATGACCAAGTTCAAGAGCAATCGCCCCCTGAAACTTTCGCCTAGTATTCCGAAACGCAATGTCACTGATGAACGCGGGTTTGGGGAATTTTCCCCTGCCGAAGATGAAGAAATGATCATGTATTTTTAAACGCTATTTCATTTGTTGGATTGAGGGATTATGTCGGGCAGCCGAGTTTTCTCGGTTTGTTTTTCGCCCTGACGCAGGTTCGTATCGCAGCCTAGGTTCATTACGAATCAGCCGAGAATTCGTTCGGTAATCCAGCCCGGGCAGTCGGCGGCCGGAATGCGGACTTGTTCCAGCGTGTCGCGGTCGCGAATGGTAACGGTTTGATCTTGGAGCGACTGGCCATCGACGGTGATGCAGTAGGGAGTCCCCGCCTCGTCTTGTCGTCGATAGCGTCGTCCCACGGCAGCTTTTTCATCGTAGAACACATTGAAGCGTTGTTTGAGAGCCAAATAGATTTCTTTGGCCATTTCGGGCATGCCATCTTTTTTCACCAGCGGGAACACGGCAGCCTTGATCGGTGCGATTCGCGGATGAAATTTGAGGACCGTGCGGGTTTGCATGGTGCCATCTTCATCGGGTGCCTGGTCTTCATGGTAGGCCTCGCAGATGAACGCCAAGGTGGCGCGATCGGCTCCGGCCGACGGTTCAATCACGTGCGGAAGGTACTTCTCATTGGTCAGGTCATCGCGATACGACAAGTCTTTGCCGCTTCCTCGCCATTTAGGTTTGCCATCGTCACCTAATTCGACTTCGAGCGGTCTTTTTTTCTCATTGAGTTTGCCCTCACTATGACTTCTCAGGTCGAAGTCGCCGCGATGGGCAATACCCTCCAGCTCGCCGAACTCACCCTCAGCTAAAAACGGGAAGGCATATTCGATGTCGGCTGTTCCGGTCGAGTAATGTGACAACTCCTCCAAATGATGCTCGCGCAAGCGGAGTCGCTCTCCGGAGATGCCTAGATCGTGATACCATTGCATCCGACGATCGCGCCAGTAGCGATACCAATCGGCCGATTCGTTGGGGTGGCAGAAGAATTCAATTTCCATTTGCTCAAATTCCCTTGAGCGGAAGGTGAAATTTCTGGGCGTGATTTCATTGCGGAAACTTTTGCCCATTTGTGCGATGCCCAGCGGGAGTCGGAATCGGGTGCTGTCGAGCACGTTTTTGAAATTGATGAAGATGCCTTGGGCCGTTTCCGGTCGCAGGAAAGCAAAATCTTCGGCGCCCCCCATGGCTCCGAGGGTTGTTTTGAACATCAAGTTGAACTCACGCGGCGGGGTCAACGTCCCGAGGGTTTTGGCGTCGGGCCCGAGGACTTCTTCAAAGGTTTCCACCGTTGTCAAACTGGCCGCGGCTCCCTCCCATTGCAGTTCGTCGATGCTCTTGGCCCGCAAGTTGAAAAACTTCATCGCCTGGCGTTCCATTTCGGCTTGCTCCGTCTCGCCACCTTGGGCCGTGACGAAGGCCCGTTTGCCTTTGGCATTGGCCCAGCGTCCGACCAATTGATCGTGTCGATATCGGCGTTTGGTTTCGCGGCAGTCGACCATATAGTCATGAAACAAATCATAATGGCCCGAGCACTTCCAGACTTGAGGATGCATGATGATGGTGGAATCAATGCCCGTCATCGAATAGGGTGCCGGGGCGCCGGGAACAGTGTTCAAGTCATCATGGCGCAACACCATGTCTTGCCACCACGCTTCCTTGATATTGCGTTTGAGTTCGACTCCGAGAGGACCGTAGTCCCAAAACCCGTTAACGCCGCCGTAAATTTCGCTGGATTGAAAAAGAAAACCACGACGTTTACAAAGGGAGACGATTTGCTCCATGCTGGCCATGCTGCCGCCTAATACTGTTGAGTCACTGAAATCGAAAGCGATCGATTTTACCGTGTTGCCCTTCCCTTGGTCTATGGCAGTCGGATGGCCCAATCTTGCAAATTCAATTCGGGAACCACAGGGATGCTGTCGATT
>JBGSIY010000527.1:0-6503 GCA_041742275.1 Pirellulaceae bacterium
ATCGACCAAGTCGTTAAAACCCTGAAGCCAGACAAAACCAGCCAGTTCATAGCCAGCCTTCTCGTCATATTCCGGACAGACCCGCTTGGGATCTGCCAGGACCTTTTTCACATGTTCGACCATCATCCGGTAAAACACACCCGAGGCGGCATCCTTCTCATCCTGCCATTTTTTCCGGTCCTCGAGTTTGGGGACCCCGTGAGCACCTTGGGGATGACGATCCCACACTTCCTGAGTTTCCTTGGGCAACTGGTATTGCCCAGCGCTGGGTGGACGGAGTTCGGTGTTGAGTGATCTGCCTCCCCAGGCGGTTTTGATAATCAGGATGGGTTGCTTCAGCTCTTTCTCCATATGGATTCCGAACGTGAATTCAGGACCGATCTTGCCGCCATCCCTGGTGGGTTGATCTCCGCGAGCGCCAAAGCCGGCGGTCAATTTCCCCAGCCCCTCGCCATTGGCACTGCCATCATAAGGGCCGGTCAAATAGGAAACCCAGACGTTGTCACATACCCTGGGAGTTCCATCGGGATTGCGCATTTCATGGAGCAAGGGTGCGGTCAGCGGATCCTTGCCGATATAGTCAAACGTGCTGATGGCTGCATGTCCCTCCATATTGGACTGGCCGGCGAGAATGAAGACCTTGAGCGGCTGTCCCTGCGCCGCGGCGGTCGTGGGTGAGAAGCTGCAGACAACGGCAAGCAATGTCAGCCAAGTCGGAAGCCGTTTTTTTAATCGAGGGGTGGTCATGGTTCGTTCCTTGTAGCGTTGTGGCCGGTAGTGAGCCCAGCCGTAATCCTATGTCTTGAGTGGTGATCGTCAGATCGTTGAGGTAAAGCCAGTTGTCGGTCGCGATCTCAGGATGGCGATAAATGCCTAGCTTGAGAAAGGCCTGTAAGTCGTAATGCATGTTAGGGCATTCTAGCACGGCGGCAGACTCGGTCGTGCCATCGAGAAACAACCTGTCACGTCCATCCGCGTTCCGAGACGAGGCCAAGCTGTGCCATGGGCAGGGTTCAATAAACATACGAGTTGCTATGCTCTGCATGATTTTCTGCAACGCCTACTTGGGGATTTCGGACGGACTCAGGGCCACGCGGAAGCCGAAGTCGCCGGAGCGGTTCGCCGGGTGGAACTTGCCCCGGCGTGACGACCTGCAAAACGCGGCCTCGTTGAGCCAACTGCCGCCACGGTTCACGCGGATGACGCCCTCCCTTGGGCCCGAAGGATCGCTAACAGTATCCTTGGGGTACTCAGCATACCTGTCGCTACACCATTCCAAAACGTTACCGTGCATGTCATACAAACCCCACGCGTTCGGCTTCTTCTCGCCGACAGGATGCGTTTTGAAATCGCTGTTATTAGAGAACCACGCGTAGTCGTCAAGCGAATCTGGTTCATCTCCAAAACTGAACGCCGTCGTACTGCCAGCTCGACAGGCATATTCCCACTCCGCTTCGGTCGGTAAGCGATACACACGACCCGCAGATTTCTCCTCCGGCAACTCCGACAGCCGCAGGCAAAACTCGACGGCATCCTCCCACGAAACGGCTTCGACGGGGTGATTGGAACTATCGACCTCCTTGATCCTTTGGCCCGTCTGAGGATGACGCTCCGCAACGTTATCACCCTGAAAGTAACTGGGGTTCTTGCCCATCACTTTCTCGTACTGAACTTGAGTCACCTCGAATGCGCCCAGATAGTAGTCTCGTGTCAGCGTTACTTCGTGCTGACGCTTATTGTCGCGCTGAATCTCATTGTCCCGCGAATTCTCTTCGCTCGGCGGCGAACCCATCTGGAATGTCCCCTTCGGAATCAGCACCAGCTTCATCCCGATGCTGTTGGCCATCTCTTTGTCAGCCTGAGCCTTTACTTTTCCAGCACTGCTCAGGCATATTGCAAAAATCACTATCAGGGTCATCAACATCAAACGTAAGTGCATCGCTCTTCATCTCCGCTAACACTCAAAAAACATTCCGCACCACAACACGGGCTTTCCCCACGGCGCATTGGTCCTGATCATACCACGGCGCGAGGGCGAAATCAGCCAGCAAGACAGCGCGTAGGACTGGAGAAAAGGTTCACCAGTCGGCCGCCAATCCACAACTCTCTTTCGGGGTCCGACATCCACCGGGTTGTCACGGAGTGGCGATTTTTAACAAGAGAGTCAGAGAGTTCGAATGGGTTGATGGCGGGGTGCGAGCCCAACGTCCATGGTTGCTCCCGTAAGAGCGTAAATCGCTCCTCGAACTATAGAGTCGGGGCGAGCGACAAAAATCGTCACAATTCCCTGGAAAACCATTGGCTCATACAAAACGCCGAGAGCAGGCATTCTGGACTATCGGTGTTAACCGTTTACAGGCTCTATCCCAACCGAATTGCCGGGGTGCTACAATTAAAAAGTTGCGAATGAATGTTTCCCTTTGCAAAGAGGCGACTTATGCCGCTCTGGCTCATCTACGGTAACCCCATCGTGCTGACGGTGGCGAGCATCGGCTATTTCTCCCCGTTCTTCTTGCCGGTGGTTCCCGGCGGGCTGACGGGAGTTCTGGTTGCAAATTTGCTCTTGCTGTTTTTGGTGTCGGGCCTCTTTGCCTGGCTCATTGCTGGCGGGCAGGTGATCCTGGGAATCATCGAGTTTCAAAAGGGCAATTCACTCTGGAAGCATCACCTTGCTTCCGCCCTCTGGACCTTCACGTGCTACGCGATCGTGATTGCGTTGATGAGCAATGGTTTCATATTGACCGCATAGAGATCGGCGTAATATACGCGCTATTGAACATCATCATACCCCGAAGTGAGGAAGAAATCAGCCAACAATACGGCATGGCAGGATAGAGAAAGCGTTCCGTCACCGGTCCCTTTTTCGCAAATCTCTCTCGGCGTGCGAGCGCATCCGGGTTGTTAAGGAGTGGCGATTGTCAACGGATGAAACCGCCTGTCGTCGTGTTGCGAATAAAAACAAGTTGGTGCACCCACAACCACGGACTGGCATCCGTGGCTTTCGCATGTCGTTCCTTCAGGACTACGGATGGGAGTCGGGGCGAACTGCAAGAATCATCGCAAACCAATAGAAAACCATCGTTTCAACCAAAACGTCGAGAGCCGAGACTCTCGGTGCTGGCGTTTTACCAATGGGTTGGCCAGTTTCGAGGCCACCATATTTTCTCGCCGAACGCAACCCTCTTCGTAACACCCCACACCCCTCATTCGTAGGCGAACGGCGAAGTGCAGATTGACAATGTCGTCATACTTCAGATTTTGGACTGACGGTTGTGATGGTACGTTGGCGGTATTCACGGCAGCAGTGGGCGGGGTAGATTGCGGAGCATAATGCCAAATCACGATTTCGGATTTGTTATTGGAACCGCGATTGGCGAGGATCGGGTTCCGACACCACTCGTTGTGGCAAAGGACCCTAAGACCGTTTGGTGAATCGAGGAGCGGAATGCGTCAACAAGATTGAGGCATTTTTTTGGGTTTTGTGTTTACGTTTGTGCGTGCCATTTCGAGCCCAAAAATTTCGAAAATGCGTGTGACGCGTGGGTGGCACGAATGGTAGGGTGGGTACGAATGACATTGGCGTTCGAATGGCTCTTCGATCAATAGTCTATCGCGGTTTCTTTAGCTTCAAATCACCGTTAAGATCATCAACGAATTCATCAAGCACAGAATGAGGATTTTCGCGTAGCGGATCGATTCGATCGGCTTGTTCGCAACCCCAACGAAGATAATCGGCCAACGGACTGCCAATGGATACGTCGCCAGTTGGTAACTTGCAAACTTCACAAAGGGCATCCAAATATTCACGAACAAGCTGGCTATTCCGCCAGTTATTGGCGTGGTTTATCAGCTCGTCTACTTTGGCTTGTTCTATGTCCTGCTTTTCCTTGAGCTCGGCTTTCTTGCGCCGGATGACTTCCTCACGCTCCCGTCGAATTTTAGCCGCTTCAGCGTTTCGGCGATCCTGTTCCTCCTTTTCCCGCCTCTGGATTCGCAGCTCTCCTGCTTTTTCAATGAAACCAATGATCATTCCAGCCAAACCATCCTCAATTTTCGATTTTTGCAAATCTTTCAAGATTGGCCCGCGATAACTTGATTGTCCCTCATCGATGCAGAGCAATCCACTTGGTACAAGTTCAGTCCGATTTCGGTCCCAATGATATTTTGCGTTTTCGTTTATTGTACGAACTTGGTTGTGTTTCTCTCGCAAGCGGATTGTTGAAACGTCTTCACCCGCTATGACCACGACCGTGCTGGTGACGTGTTCTTTATACTTATGTTTCCGAACCTCAACCTTACCACCAGCACTTTCAATTCTTTTGATAATCGCATCCATGATCCTCAAGGCTCGACCCATCGAGCTGTTGCTGGCTGAGACGCAAAGAGTTAGAGCTTTTTCTGAACGGTTATAGTAACTGCGATTGTTCCAAGGTAGACGCTCATCTGCCTTTTGTTGATCAATGTGTTCTTTTGTAAGTACCACAAGACGATGTGCATTTCGAAGCGTCTTAGCTACTTTAACTTCACCAAGTTGTCTAGCCTTATTCAGCATTTCCCGTACGTCAAAGTCATATTGCAGTTCACGAGGAGGTTCGTTGACCGTTGCCTCGACTTCGGGGTACTTGTAAAACGTTATCGACTGCAAATTAGGATTCGAATTTTCGGAAAGTAACGTTGTGTTTGGGTCCTTTCCGTTTGACAGTTGCGCCCAGTACCCCGGATAGGGCTTCGGTATTTCGTAGGCCTTACAAATTTTTCCAATCATGACGTCGGAGCACCCAAGTTCGGCAGACAATTTTGTCGCTGGAGCGGACCAAACAAATTCATAGAACTCTTTTCGCGTAAACGTCCGGGTTTCACATACTTCAGTTGGCATTATTGCGCCTCATTGACTCTGAAAATGATGCCTCAATTTTAAGCTATATGGAACGTGTTTAAATTTGGCGAAAAAAGGCTGGAAATGTCAAGAATGTTACTGTCTAAACAAATCCATAGTTAAAATTTACTGATATTTTGCCCCGTTGCGAGCGTATCCCGCGGCCTCCTTCACTCACAAGCCCATCGCAAAGCGGCAAGAAGCAAAATGTCCCGCTGGTGCACCCCCGCGGGTCTTTGCATTTCTACGCTGGTATTAGCGGGTTCTTTTTGATTTCCGTTATTCACGTCGATCAAAATCGCAGGACTCACTCCCGCCATTTTTTCGCGTCCCAACGGCTCAAATCAGTCCAAAGGATCTAAACACCGTGATTCACCCTAAACGTGTCCGGTAGTCACAAGTCCAACAGTTTCCATGCACTTGCGAACCAACCCTCCAAAAGGCCATTTTGGCGATTTTGCCAGTAGGTGTTTTCAACCCAAACCTATGTCTCGTAGGCAGTTGCAAGCCACCACCCTGCCAGCCTCCCCAAATCTCTACATTCATACTTCGGCCACAAATGCGAACATAATTTTGGGAGGTAACCGTCAACCTGCCCCTGTCATTCTTGCGTCAAACACCAAGCATCCATGCTCGGGGGTAACGCGAAAATGCATGTCCTTTTCGGGTTCTTTTCGGGTTTCTATTCCAAACCGGTTTTATCCCGGCGCACCCTGACACCTTTTCTTCTCCGGCTCCGCCTACTTGGGGATTCTGGAACTCAGGGCCACGCGGAAGCCGTGGAAGGGGAATAGGAACGACGAATCGCTCTCTAATCGGATCGAAGATCGGCAAAACGGGGCCCCTGCGCTCCAACCTCCGCCCCGGAGCACGCGGTGCGTCCCCTTAGCGGGCCCAGCGGGGTCGGTCACCGCATCTTTCGGGTACTCGCCGTACCTATCCGCAGACCATTCCCACACGTTGCCGTGCATGTCATACAAACCCCAGGCGTTCGATTTCTTCTGGCCAACAGCATTCGTTTGTTCATTGGCGTTTTCTTCAACCCAAGCATAGTCAACAAGTGACTCGACTTCATCACCAAAACTGTAAGCTGTTTTGCTGCCAGCCCGGCAAGCATACTCCCACTCCGCTTCCGTCGGCAACCGATACACCCGACCAGCCTGCTTCTCCCAGGGTAACTCCGACAGCCGCCGGCAAAACTCAACCGCGTCAACCCAAGAAACCACATCCACTGGGTGATTCGAGCTGTCCCCAGTTGCCACCTTGTCACCTTGAAAGTGACTCGGGTTGTTACCCATTACCGTCTCGTACTGCGCTTGAGTCACCTCAAACGCTCCCAAGTAGTAGTCTTCGCTAATCGTCACTTCATGCTGACGCTCATTATCCTTATGCCCTACTTCATTCTCCGGCGAGCCCATCGTGAACGTCCCCTTGGGGATCAGGACCAACTTCATCCCAATGCTGTTGGTTTGCTCCTTGGGTGTCTGGGCGGATAGTTCCGTCCCACCCTTAAGGCGTGGTGGAAGCGGGGGAACGGAGTGCTCCTGGGGTGGCTGGGCGACTCGTTTTTCAGGAGCATCAGTGCAGCCTGCGAAAACTAGCGTGGCTGCTACCATCATCAAAAGTA
>JBGSIY010000528.1:0-7696 GCA_041742275.1 Pirellulaceae bacterium
CGGCGGACGTCGGATTTCCGCCGCGGTTGCAATCTTGACCTGTGGCGTACTCCCAAAACCAAGTTGACCAAGCGTTCTTGCCGCTGCTTCAAAATCGCCGTTGTGTTCAATCGCGGAATAGAGCGAGAACGGCGAATAGGCTTTCCCGGCTTGGAGCGGCTCAGCATTTGACGAGAATACATAAAAGACGCGGTCTTTGAGTGTCGCCGAGGTGCCGGAGTCTTTCCCCGGCCGCGTCCAGTGCTGGTTGCCGTCTTCGTGAGTCGGACCTGGTTTCCAGCCGTTTCGCTGCAGCAGTTCAACGATGTCCCCGCGTTCATTGAATTCATCTCCTGGACGAGCTTCGTCAACCGGAATGAAGGGCGCTGATTCGGCGACCGTTTCATTGAGTTGCCAAGCAGCCATGAGAAGTAATTCGCGTTCCTCAGTCGTCAGCGTTGCAACCTCAGTCAAGCTTCCTTGCAGCAACTTGTATCCGGGCGTTGGGTAACATAGAAACAGGCCCCCTTCGCCACGCGTTTCGATCAACGTGACAAGTTTTCCGCCGCGGAGACCTTGGACCAGTTTCAAATTGCCATCGACCGGCTGATCGCAACGATAGATCACATGCCTCCCGCCGGATTGGCTGGACTCGATCACCAGCCGATGCCGCAGATTCGGAGGGATCGCTGACCACCAGCGATCGAACAACTCGCCACCGTAGTCGAAGTCCAGAAGTTCGAGATTACCACTGACCTTGCCCGTTACGATACAAATCGCATCCGATGGTTGGGCAAAAAGTCGATCACTTTCTTCCAGCGTAGGTAAATGTTGTTGGTAAATTTTCCACGCAATAGAGGGTCGCTTTTGTCGACAATGGGCCGGGAGCACGCATAGACCAGTAACCAGTAGTTCTTTGGCGGAAAGTCTTAAAGCATTAGCTTCGGCAATAAGGTTCATATTGCCTCCGGGTCAAGAGTAGTTACAATGTAATTACATTCAGAAATCGTTGTTTGGAGTGAATTAATGAAAATAGAATTGATCCCGATAGGTAACTCCCAAGGTGTTCGGTTTCCCAAGGCAGTGATTGAGCAAGCTGGCCTGACTTCGCAATTAGAGTTGCAGGTTGGCAAAGGCCAAGTAATTCTGCGAAGCATTAATAAGCCTCGAAGTAACTGGGAGAGGGACGCAATTGCCTGCCAAGCTGCTGACGAAGACCGACTGGGTGATTGGGACGCAACGCTGTCAGATTTTTCTGGTGATTGGTGATGAAACGTTTTGAAGTTTGGCTTGTCAATCTTGATCCCACGATTGGTAGCGAAATCAAGAAAACAAGACCCGCAGTCATCGTGTCGCCGGACGAACTTAACAGTCATTTGAAGACCGTGGTCGTCGTTCCATTGACGCAAGGCCGTCCTTATGCCTTTCGAATCGCAACAACCGTTCAAGGAACGAAAGGCGTAGCGGCAATTGATCAAATCCGAACCGTTGATAAACAGCGACTGGTCAGGAAACTGACAAAGGTGACCCCAAAAACTGGCGACGCGATTCTCAATGCGTTGTCGGAGATGTTTGCGCCTTAGACTTGTATTCAAAACGGCACCTCACTTTCGTCGAATTCGATCGCCTCATCCAGTTGAACCGACTCCGGCAATTCACCTAGTTCGCAGCGAACGATCCGATCGTATTTTTCCCCGGCAACGGATCGGACGGTGATCATGCGCGGAAACGCAAGTCCGCCACCAAGTGCGATTTCAACAGCCCGCTGGGACGAATCGGGAAATGGATCAGGCGACCGCTCACGCCACCAAGCCTTGGCCTTTTGCAGGACGAAGCCCGTGTGTTCGATGCAGATCCATTCACTTTGCCAATGATCAAGGCCGATGCGATAGTCGACTCGCATTGTTCGCGGTGCGTCTTCTGGTGCGTCCCGTTTGATGTGAACCGAATAGGAGACATCTTGGACTTCGTATTCCGTCTCGGTCACTTCACCCGACAAAATGCCTTCGTCCGAAGCTCGCGTGCCGTGCTTATTTCGTTCGGGAGGTGGAAACGGAAAACCGCAATCGGGGCAAATCGTATAGGCCGCGTGGACGACCGATTGGCACTTCGGACATTCCTTGGCAGGTTCGTCGCCACCACTCCCGGTTCGCTGTTTGATCTCGATTGCATCTACCGGACCGTGCCGAATGATGTTGTCGCCGTAGTCAAGAACCAGGCAGTCGGTCTTGTCGGCATGCAATCGAAATCCACGTCCGACCATCTGATAATACAAACCGGGCGACGCGGTCGGACGCAATAGCACAACACAATCGACGTTCGGCGCGTCGAAACCCGTGGTCAAAACGTTGACGTTTACCAAGAATTTTAGTTGTGGTTTCGTATCTCCAAACAAGTTGGCGGGAATGTGCTCACCCTTGAACCGGGCGATCAATTCGTCGCGAACTGACGGCAACGTATCGCCGGTGATCAAACCACATTCCGCACCTGTCGTTGTTTTGATCGCCGTTTGAACGTGCTGAGCGTGGGTGACCGATGCGGCGAAAATCAAAACGGACTTGCGATCACGTGTCGCCATGGCGATTTCGCGACAGGCCGCACTGACGAGTTCGTCAGTGTCCATCATCGCTTCGACTTCACTACCTACAAACTCGCCACCACGAATGTGCAGTGAACTGGTCTCGGCCTTGCGGCGCCCCGCTTTGGTTTTGAGCGGACAGAGATATCCGTTGACGATGAGTTCCTTGACTCCAACCTCAAAACAAACATGGTTCAGCAGATTCTCTGGACCGCACAACATGCCGGACTTGAGGCGATAGGGCGTCGCGGTCAAACCAATCAATCGAATATACGGATTGACAATCCGTGCGTCGGATAGAAACGTTTGATACATCCCCTCACCGTCCGGCGGCAACAGATGGGCTTCGTCGACAATGATCAAATCAAACGCATCCAGCTCGCAGGCGCGTTTGAAAATTGACTGAATGCCGGCGACGATGATCGGCTCGCAGGTGTCGCGGCGTTTCAAGCCAGCCGAATAAACGCCGACGCGCAAGTTCGGCGCGAATCGACGGAGTGTGGCTGCCGATTGTTCCAGCAACTCTTTGACATGCGCCAGCACAAGCACACGTCCACCCCATTGATCGACGGCATCACGACAAAGTTGCGCGATGATGGGAGTCTTCCCGCCACCGGTTGGAATCACGACGCATGGATTGTCATCCCGCGTTCGCAAATGCTGGTAAACTGAATCGACAGCGGCTTGCTGATAAAGTCTGAGTTGCACTTAAAGGAATACCAACATGAGCGATGAAAAATTCCCAGATCCTTCTTCAGAAGGTTCTTTTCGTTTCGTATGTGACGTTTTTCGATTCTTTGCTTCCCGTGGCGAGCTAGCAGTGCTTGAAGCCCTCCAAGAGGAACTCGTGTTGGGCATCAAAATTGCAGAACAAAAACTGGCAGAGCCAATCAAATTAACACCGCAGAGTGAAAAAAGTTTGCTGGAACGACTGGAGGATTTCAGGCGAACCCCGGACCAATGCTCCTCATGGGAAGAAGTGCGCCGGCGCCTTCTCGAATCGCGCGGAAAGGAAGAATAGCCTTTCTCACTCCATCGCCTCCCCATTTCGGTACTTTCGCCCGCGTTCTTTCGCCAGACATCGTTCTGGATAATGTCGAAACGACTTATTCAATTCGCGATGGCACTTGGGACAAAACCGGTTTGCTGGTCCCGTCGAGAAGAACTCTTTGCGGCACCGCAAGCACCGACGCACCCTGGCGATTGTGTTCAGCAGTTTGTTCATGCAGTCCTGTAATCAACCTTGCCAACCTGGGTAGTTCATCCAACGGCACGATGGCGAGCCACGGTTTGTTGTTTTTGCGATGCAGGACCACTGGGACCTTTCCCGCCGCGTCGTCCGTTGCCTGCTCGATCGCCGCGTATGTTTGCAGCGACTCCGCACGCTTCACCTCAAAATGCACATCGGGAATTCCCGTTTTGATATCCGGCGAATCGGGGCTGCCAGAAAATTGACGACCGCGGGCAGCATCCGTGCCGAACAGTCTCCTGATTTCCGCAGCCGCCTCGCGCTCACCACGCTTCCCTTTCGTGAGAGAACGACGTCCCATTTTTAGTCCTTAGGCTGTAGTCTTTAGTCTTTAGGTGTTGGAGGACACATTCCGTGTTTGGCCTCAGTTTTACCGTCTCCACGGAGCGACTGATGAAACGGCCTGGGGGATTTGACCGCCGGCAATCTCTCGTTTCGCATAGCCTTTGATTTCGTTGGTGACTTCGCCGGTGTCTTCACGTTTCTTGCATTTCACCGAGATAACGAGGGGCAAGTTATGCAGGTCGGCCGAATCCCTCGGAGTCATCAACCCGACCGCACGGCAGATTGACGACAACTCGCTACGGGCGATTTGAACTGCCGTGGAGTTGGGGTTGTCGAGATTGAGTCGTGTCCACAACAACCGGTTCTTGTACTCACCGTCGATGATCTGAAAGGTCAGTTCGAGGTAACTGCCGCTTCCTGATTTCGTCGGCTTCATCTCGCTGTCGGTGATGACTGCCAGATACTTGCCGGCGGGAATGGGGTCGAAGTCCGTTGTCGGTTCGATTTCGTTTGCATTGAAATTTCCGAGACTAACCATGGGCACGTTTTCCTTTTTTGACGTTGTGGGTGAAATGTTGGGCGTACGCGTTCCAGTCGAGTGGGATTTCGTCTGGGAGATTCAATCGGTTCTTGGCCATGTGCGCCGGTCGCTCGGCCGTTCGCAAAATGCGTTCACCGCTGCCGATGCCCCGCGTTCCCTTGCGGCCGAAGCCCTCGTCCGTCTGTTTGGTGTGAACTTTGTAGGTGGCAAACAGCACTTCGTCGCACCATTCCTGAATGAGCGCCGAGGCCAACTTGTGAAGTCGCGGCACGTATCGATCGTACGATTCCGTTTCCGGATTCTCAAATTTCTCGATTCTGGCATGGGCGATCAAAACGATTGTCATTCCTTTGTCACGGCGAAGTGCCGTCAGGCCTTCGAGAAACTCCCGCCAGTAGTTCAGCGAAAAGGTATATCCCTTCGCGTAGCCAATGTCTTCGATGTTCGACACATTTCGTTTCCGGCAAACATCGTTCCAGATCAGCCGCTCCAACCAATCGAGCGAATCGATGGCGACGGTTTGATATTGATGTGATTGCGTGTACAGTTCAGTCAACGCCGACATAACTTGCTCGAACGTCTCGGCGACGGGAAACTTGTCGCAGCCAATCTCGCCCAACCCGTCCTCGGTTTGAATGAAGATCGGTGACTCAGCCGACGCGGCAAATGTCGATTTGCCGATTCCTTGTGTGCCGTAAAGCAAAAGACGACGCGGCCCGGGCTGCAGGCCTTTGACGATTTGTTCCAACAATGACATGGCGATCCTTTCGTGAGTAACAAACAATTGGGTAGTGTCTTCGATCAAAGCGTGTCAAACGTCCGTAGCTCTTCGTAACCGCCGGGCCAGTAGTTGCGTTCGCGGCAGCGTTTCAGACGTTCGATAGCTTGTTCGTTTTCTTGTTTAGCGATCCCCAAAACGTCATCACCAACCCGCCACACGCCACAGCGAAACGGCTCTTTCTTTTCAATCGCAATGAGAAAAACGGAAAGGAACTGTGGAGTTACCTGCTGCAGAACGCTGCGGTAGAAAGCCAATTGGTGCACATAACCGTAGCGACGGGCGTCGGACTCGAACCAAGTGAGGTCATCACAGGTCTTCAAGTCGACGATCCCGACATGGGGATTGAACCAGTCGATGCGGATCTGGCTGGGGACGCCGCAATACTCCGTACGCACAACCCCTTCCGCCTGCCCGACTGAGATCAGTTCCTTGGCTATTTCATTGCGATGTACACCTGCGTGCATTTGCTCGACGAGAAACAGTTGATCGTCAGTCAACACGGGCTTTCCTTGCTCGTTTTCCCAATCAATGAACGCCTTGGTGTTGCTGCCGAAGGGTTTTCCCGTTTTCGGGTTGACTGGACCTCCCACGGCGAACTGATTGGTGAATTCTGCTTGTCCCTCCAGGATCAACGCGTGCGCTGCACGACCGAGCTGGTAGGCAGGCCGGTCTTGATCCGGAATCAAGCCGGCCTTTTTTCGGAAGTAGAGCAAGGGGGAGCGACGGAAATCAGCGAGTGCATGGCTGCTCAGAAAGTTTGCCGAGTTGGCGTGGTAAAGATCCGCTGGCTCAGAAGTCAGGAAATCTGCTTTTGGAAGGGTTGCTAACATTAATTTCTCCATCTATCTATCTATTTACCTACCCGGTCGGGGGCTTAACTGGCGGACAATTACAGGTGATCGCGCATTCCAGCGGTTTCGAAGTACTGGCGAATCTCCTCGACCCGTTCTCGCAACGTTGTACGTGGGACACCCGTTTCTCTCGAAATTTGCGACACATTTTTGTGCTTCAGGGATTCAGCCAGTTGCCGCAATTCTGGCGACAAACCTTCGAGGCAACTGGTTACGTCGGATGCGAGTTCAATTTGCTCCTGGTCGGATTTGGTCTCGCGGCCATTTCGGGCTTCGATTGCTCCGAGGTCCAGCGTGTCACCCAACTCCGTTCGACTCCCGTCATCCAACCAAACAGGGGCATTCAACGAACTGATGCGACGGTGATCTCGTTTTTCGGCACATTGGTCTCGCACGATCGTTGCCACGCTTCGTTCCACAACAGTCGTCACGAACGCATTAAGATGGGCTTGTTTCGGGTCGAAAGCCCGGAGGCCTTGCAGCAAACGAGCGATCAATTCCTGTTCCAGCTGTTGCCGATCCTGGTCTCGGAAACCGTGTCGCCCGATTAGTTGTTGAACCTTGCGGCGAACGATTCCCAATTCAAAGCGACCGAGCTTGATGGGCAGTTTGTTGTTGTAGGCGTTCAATTGCACTCCTTTCCGAGCGTACCGCGAAACTCGCTTACAATCATTCGAAACGGTAGGCCGTGCTTGATCTCCAGCTGGTCGATTGTTCCATCTACGATCACGTCGAATTGTTCGAGCAATTCGCAGACCTGTCGCTTGAGCTGAAAATCCTCAGCAGGACGCATCGTGCCGTTGTCGCTGCCGAACTTGTACTCGCGACGAATCGTCGGCATCGGTTCGAACAAGGGATGTCGCCTGCGGATCTGCAAACCATCGATGCGTCCGAAGTTGATCGACTGCATCAGTTCAACCAAACGCCGGCGTTCGTAACTTATGTTTGACTTCGAATTCATCGCCGAGCCCCCTTATCGATATTCAGCCATCGATTCAAAAACCATGGATTCGCGAACCATCTCTCGGCGACGGTACACAGTGCCTCGGCTTACACCCAGTTGCTCCGCGACGTACGAGACGCTCGTGTCCTCCTGAAAACACTCACACAATTCCCGCAGTTCATCCGGCAATTTTCCAATGGCCGTGGCGATGTCTTCCTCGATTTCAATTCGCTCGGTTTCGGAGCGTATCCTCATGAAGCGTTTGGACAGACTGTGTGCTTCTTCGATCAAGTTCGCCGAAACCGTATTCCCGGCGTTCATCGATTCGAATTGATGGCGATCGCCTCGATTCGTTCGTGACAGATAGTTCCGCACGACCAGTCCACAGAATGTCGACCAGCATCCCTTGGCTGGATCAAAACAGTGGACTTTTTGCAGTAAGTGGACGAGCGCGTCCTGCACTAGATCTTCGAACTCGTTGCGTTGAAA
>JBGSIY010000529.1:0-2508 GCA_041742275.1 Pirellulaceae bacterium
TCAAATGGTCGTATTGATGATGCATATTCCGTTGGGTAATTCCCAAGACGTTCAGGATGTCTTTCGGTTAATTGAGAAACGTCCGTTTTGCATTTCCATTTCCGGACACACGCATCATCACGAACATGTCTATTTTGATCAGGCCCAAGGTTGGCAGGGGGCACAACCCCACCACCACATCATCAACGTGACCGTGAGTGGCAGCTGGTGGTCTGGCAAAAAGGACGAACGCGGGATCCCTCATACGACCATGGCCGATGGTGGGCCCAATGGATGTTCGATCATCACGTTTGACGGGCAAAACTACCGACTGGATTATCTCGCCGCGGGTCTGGATCGAGGCAACCAAATGCGGATTGACTATCCGATCCAATTGCCGCAAAACCAAATTGCCGAATCGGAATTGTTCGTCAACGTTTTCGATGGTTCAGTACGTTCACGAGTACATCTGCGAGTCGACGGGGCAGGGGAGTGGCTCGAACTTGAAAAAGTTTTGGCCATCGATCCCTTCTTTCAGAGACTGTACGACGAGCAATTAGCGAACCCGCTGGAAGGCGAACCGAAATTAACCAAGCCCAAGCCTTCAACGCATCTTTGGAAAGGGAAATTGCCTGCTGAACTTGCCCCTGGCGTGCATTTAATTGAGGTCAAGGCTACGGACTCCACAGGACGCCAACACACATCTCAGCGCAGTGTACGCGTTACAGCAGCCTCGGAGTAGCCGATTCTGTAAACAGAAAAACTACCCGGGATTGTGCTGACATGAATTGGCGGATTCGCGTCGCCTGACGTCGCGATCAAAAGAACCGAATTCCCGCGCAGCGAGACTCCAAAACGTCTCGCTGCGTTGGATGATTTGGAAACCGGAATTTTTAGGCTGCCCGCGCCGCGTCTCATCAAGACGCTTTCATCAATGGGTTCCAGAAAAATAGTTCAGGAGAGCCATCTCAGCCACATCTCGATTGAGTATCAGTGGCAGATCATGAAAGGAACAAAAGTCACGAGCCTGACTGAGTAGATTGTCGACATGGCAAAAGCGGAAGGATCGATTTTTTCGCTTGTAGAAATGTTCAACAATGTAATCGATAATTCCCGGTTGGTAATCAAACCCAAACTGTTGTCGACGCGTTTCGAACAACTGCCGAAACTGAACTTCGGTTGGGTCGTAGACTTCGATCTTATATGGAATTCGGCGCATAAACGCCTCGTCGCATAACTCGGCAGGATTTAGGTTGGTTGTGAAAATCAACAGCTGATCGAAAGGCAACTTGATCTGTCGTCCCGAGGGGAGGTTGACGAAATCAAAGCCCTCTCCCATGGGAACGATCCAACGATTCAAAAGCTCTCTGACACTAATCTGCTGTCGCCCGAGATCCTCAATCGCCAAACACCCGCAATTGCTCTTGATGTGAATCGGTGCCTCAATGATTTTCGTATAGGGGTTGATCGTGGCTTCCAGATGAGATTGATTCAATTCGCCCCCAACGGAGATATAGGGGCGTTCAATGCGCACCCAGCGGTCGTCGGCTGGATTTTCGATTGCCAGATTTTGATTTTCCGGAAGGGGAGCTTCGACGTGCACAGCGGGATCGTAAATCCGCATCACATCGCCACCAATACTCAACGATCGGGGAATCCAAACATAGGGCTCGACGGCTCGGATAATCCGTTTGGCGATTTCCGATTTACCATTTCCGGGGGCGCCATAAAGCAACATGCTTTTGCCCGAATTGACAGCTTGACCAACCTGGGCGACAAGCAATTTCGACATGACCAAATCACTCAGTGCCGATTGCACCGAATGAATGTTGGTTTTACTATTTGCCAACGATTGCCGCAAAACGGAGTTTGTATACTCGGCGATCGAAACCGGAGCAGCCCCGCAATAAGTGCTTCTCTCAATGGCCAACCGCGCTTGCTCTGCTCCCTTGGGCAACAATTCATAAACGTAGTCGTTGTTGGCGGCCGACGCTTTGTGCGTCAGAAGCATATTTATTTTTAGTAATTGGAGAACCGGAGTCACAAAATTCATGGGCAACCGCAACTGTTGCGCCATTGAATACCCACTTTGATCGCCGTACAAGAATAATCGGCGCAGGATCAACGGGAAGAGATCCTTGGGCGCCAACCCCGTGGCCTCCAATGACTCAGGCTGGACCGGTAAATATTCCGTGACCTGAGTCGAGGAAGTTACGCCAGTCGAAAACTGAGAAACTGGGCTTGATGTGAAAAAATCGTTGGTACTTTCCGTCATTGCCGCGCTACTCCCTTGCATCGATCGAATTGGCCTCGTCTCCTTCCATTATCGGAATGTCTTGGGGTGTGCCATCCCAGGCAGCGATGAAATTGCCTCGAAATAGCGATGCGGACCGGATTAATCGTCACAAACGGCGTTTCCGTTTCTACCATTTTTTAACTGCATCTTCGCCGAAGTAGGCTATATTTCCTGACGCGCTAATTGCGAATCCTCGCTTCCTGTTTCATATAACGAATCGTAGTCATGATCCA
>JBGSIY010000530.1:0-3386 GCA_041742275.1 Pirellulaceae bacterium
TTTTTTTTCATTTAAAAGATCTGCTTTTTTATCTAATAAACTGCTGTATGAGTTGAACTTTCTTTTTAACTGCATGCTGACCAACCAGCCGATTATCATGAATGCAATTGAAATAATGTAGATGATCATGTTTTTATTTTAGATTATTTGAATGCAAATGTAGTTATTCCAAGGTATTCTTGATTTACCTATGTCGCTTTAACAAAAATTGCACCCCTTAGTTAAGGTCAACGTATTACATTTTGTTTTTATTAGCCACACAGGGAAATGATATCGTATTTTGTATTGATTATCAGCTATATAGATTAAGTAATTATTCCCACCGAAAAAACTTAATTGCCAATAAGTAGGCTGCCACTCCCCATAATATTATGACAAAAAGCTGAAAAGAAATGTCAAAAAGTCCTGCACCTTCAAAAGCCACCTCGGACACAGTCCCTGTATTGCTTATGAGAATGGGTAGCATATGACCGGCGTTGACCAGGGTCAGGCTGTGATCGCGACAATCGATCAGGCCCATGACCAGGGTCACAAATTTGTCGAGATGTAGATTTGAGAGATTTTGGTTTACCAAGCGGATGGCTTTCACCGGGTCGGAGTTCAGCGCAATCGCGAAACGGGATTCGGCGGAAATTTTTGCCATCAGCATCGCCGCAGCGATTCCGTGTCCGACGACGTCGGCGACAACGATGGCCATGCGGTTCTCGTCCAGTCGAATGAAGTCGTAGTAATCACCACCGACCTGGGACATGGGCCGATAAAAGGAGAAAAAGTTATAGTCTGAGTACTCGGGGGGCTGTTGGGGTAAGAAGCGTTTTTGGACTTCGTTCGCCAATCGCAGATCATCTTCCAGTCGTCGATTTTTTTCGACTCGCTCGTAGAGTTCTACGTTTTGCAGAGCCAAGCTGGATTGAATCGAGGCGGCAGCCAAGACCTCCAAATCTCCCTCATCAAAAGCGATCGCCGAACGCAACGTATCCAATTGAATCACACCAATGGCGATGCCTTCTGAATTGATTAGTGGTGCGCACATCAACGAACGAATGCGAAAATCGACAATACTTTGACTTAAGTCGAATCGTTGATCCGTCGCGGCGTCGCTGCTCAAAATCGCTTGTTGAGTGTCGAGAACTTGGTTGACGATCGTTTTGCTGATCCGCACGCGTTCGGAATCCTGGCTGTTTCGCGTTTTCATGGCGAAGGGTGAAATGATGCCCTCTTGATCTCGCATTGCAACAAAACCGCGATCGGCTTCGACGAAAAGTTCAAACAGGCTGTCGAGCACGTTTTGCAAGATCAATTTGGGTTCGTGTGCGTCCTTGATGGCCTGGGTGACCGTCATCAAGGCCATGAGTTTTTTTTCCGTCCCGGATTCTTTGGTGGCAAGGCTTGACCGATCAACGGACAACGCCTTGGAACCGTAATGCGATGGCAGATCGAGCTTTTGGCGAATTGAACTAAATTCGCTGGGAACGTCTTCCAACAAGAAACTGTTGTTTAATTCTTGCCGAGATTTTTCGTTGGTCGTTGGTCTCGGTTTGACATAGGACAGGTCGTCGTCTGTATGAAATACAAATGAGACGTCGCAAATTTCGATTTCCGCGTTGTCAAACAATCTTGTTTGCTGGTAGATCAACTCCTTGTTCACCAACGTGCCATTTCGGCTGTCTAAATCTTGGACATAGTAGCTGCCATTGATCAACAGGATTTGAGCATGGCGTCGGCTGACCGAGTTTTCGTCGATCACGACATCGCATTCGGGATGTCGCCCGATGGTCGTAACGTCTTTGGTCAGCTTAAAAATCCGATTGACAACGGAGCGATCGGAATTGGAAACGAGAATTGCCATGTAGGTAACCAGTTTGAAGCATTGTGTTCGGCACGGTCAATTCCTTTGATCCGTGAGCTTTCTATTGTAAACGTTTCTTGAAAAAGTTGGTTCAAGGATGCCCCTGATTTTTAAAAATACTGCGGAATTAGGCGGTTTTCTTCACCTGAGATGGTTGTAAAACGGAGGAAACATCAAAAACGAATTTGTGGCGTTCCGGTTAGGGCAATCGCCCCATCGCCCCTCTCCCCCACGGTCATCGGTGAAACCTGAGAAAGGGACCCGGTCGCGGCAAATGTTTATACGCAGGCAGGAGGGAAGTCGACTGCTATGAACAGGCGATGTTGCAGCCGAATCGTCGGTATGAGTCTGAAAATCAATCGATCTGCATGTGGCACGGGGCGGAAATATCGATTCTTTAGGCAACGGCTCATTTTTGAAGTTGAAATGAAAAAAGTCACCTTCCACTCCGCAAAAGTAACGTTCCAGGCGTTGCTCTTGCGGATTCAGAAGGTGACTTTTGAGAGATTCGTTTTCCGTCGTTGTGGGGATGTCTTAAACGATCCGTCGACGACTCAGGCGGCGCGGGGGATGACGCTCAATGCCGGCCGCGTTGCTCGAAGTGAGCAGCGGCTAACTGATTCGGCAAGGTCGATTAGTTTATCGCCATAGTCAACAAACCGGTATTTTGTCGCCACTCGTTCCATTGATTTTTGTCTCATGGAGAGTCCGATTTCAGGCTGAAGTTGCAGCATCCGAATCATGCTGGAGGCTTGATCATAATCGGCGTAGGGTATTGCCATGCCTGCTCCGCCTGCGATGGCTTCGGCAGCGCCACCATTATTTGCGAAGGTCACGATGGGTAAACCCGATGCCATCGCCTCATGAATGACGCAGGGAAATGGATCGACCCGAGAAGACATCAGAAAAGTGTCGGCACCTAAGAAAAAGGGTTCGACGTTCCCCCGCTCCCCTACAAAGTGCACGCGATGTTGCGCTTTCGATTTTTCCAAGTCCAATTGAACGTAATGGTATGGCGAATGTGTCCAGCGGGGTCCATCGCCCAGCCAAACAAAGTGAATTGGGTTTGACTCGCCCGCTTGTTGAATGGTCCGACGTGCAATGGCGGCAAAATGATCGATGCCCTTCCGCATGTCCAACGTACCACAACCGAGGACGACAAAGGAGTCGGCTGGCAGATTCAGTTCTTGGCGAATCGCGACTCTGGCTTGTTCCCGTGATAACGTCTTGCCAAAATCGGGGTTCAACAGGCCCTGTGGCAGAACCACGGATTTGCCTTGGGGTATGGGGTTCTTGCGATCAGCGGCCTCCCGTACAGCCTGCGCGGGAAAAATGATTTTTTGCGAGTAGTTGTAGACGTTTTGGTAGTCTTCTTCTGAATAACTCGAGGGGAGCTCATGCACCAGGAAAATAACAGGAATCCCGGCGGCGGCGATTTCTTCCGCAATAAATCGGGACTCCATGCTATTGCAAATTGCTAGTGTGGGAATGTTTTTGTGTTCGCGATGAATCACCTTGGAAACTTTTTTCTTCAGTT
>JBGSIY010000531.1:0-3364 GCA_041742275.1 Pirellulaceae bacterium
CCACGATCAATACCGACACCACTCCTCGAAATAACAGGACACTCATCAACAAAATCATGCCATAACCGATGACTTGATATTTGATTTGATTGGAGTCTCGAGATTCAATTGCCGTAAGAATGGTCGGCAGTTTTCCGGTAACCCAAAAATTCATGGGGACATCAGGGAATTTGGCCGCCGCCGACTCAGCCGTTTCCCTCAATCGCTCCATGCAGTCGGCATTGTTCCGCACATAGAGAAAATTAAAATCCACCATGAGGAGCTGTGTCCGGCCGTCGGCCGACAAGAAGACCCCTTTGATCAAGGGATGCATTAGGGCTTTGTCCTTCGCTGCCGCAAAACGCCCCGGCGAGGAGTCGCTCGGCGGATAAACCGGCTCAGGCAATCCGAATATATTGAGCATCGGCACTCGGTCGAGCCATTGCACTCGCTCGACTTGCGGGAGTGACTCCAGCTCCGCAACCACGTTGCGTATGGATTCAGCTCCTCGAGGGGAAAAAAACAGATCCGATTCACAGACGATCACAGCATCGCCGTACAACTGAAAACGTTCTTGTTCGGATTCCTCCGCCGGTACGTTGCGATCTCGGCTGGTTGACCTTTGGCGATCTTCATCTCGTGACCACTTCGAGCCCTGAGATTTGAATATGCCAGGGGACAGATAACCGCCAATGGCGACCGCGGTCTGGAGTATGACCAGCGTCCATACAATCCAGGTTCGCTGGGATAGCCACGTGATAACTTGGTTGAAGAGTAACGACACGGAGGCCTGGCCTTGAGATTAACGAATCATGGATTGCGGGGTTTAAAAGACTTTCGGAAAGATTCCCGAATTTCGGCAAGGGTCAAACGACCATCGCGGTCCAAGTCATATTGCTGGAAGCCAAAATGTCGAAAGGCGGCAGGCGTTTCGTTGGGAAGCACGACTTCATCACCGTTGTGATCAAATTCATTCAGGAACTCACGAGCCTCTCGTTCAATCTGCAGTTCGCGTTCCGCCGTCCCGGGCAAGCCGTCCATTGCATCATCCCCCACGCCACCGCTCCCGGGATTCGGTTGACGTCTCTCGCGCCGCTCCAGTGACAGGGGCGTGGCCATCTGCGCCTCACGCGGGAAGGCGACATCGAAGAAAGCCACAGCCATCTCTTCCCACGTCTGGTCGCCCCAAGTCACGACTTGGCTGGGGTCCGGGTTGAATGGATTTTCAATCGAGTTGTCGTAGGTCATTGTGAAGGGCAATCCCTCGATTTCACTCAATGCAATTGGCTCCGTAAACCGATAGCTATGTTGCCAGTTGAAGTCGTAGTGGGGAACTTTTAAGAGTGGTTCGACCGCTCCCTGACGAGAACGAAAAAGCTCGAAAGATTTACCCCGATAATGCATGTGCGGAGCCACATTCAATAACTGACCCTGAGACGGTTTCCAACCGATGTCACCTCTGACTTGATACTCGGCGGCATACGGCGGGATTTCGAATTCCTGGTCTATGCCAACCAACGTGACCAACTCTTCCTCTATTTCCGATTCATCGCCAAATACTAAACCGATTTGGGTTAGATCTTGCGCCGCGGAACCGGTCGGAGTGTAGTGTTGCTGAAACACCAACTTGGACCCGGCAGGAACCAATCGTCCTCGATGAGGAACGTACTCCGGCGGACTTTGCCCCGGTACATAGGCCGCCAGCCAACCGATGCCGCGAATCGCTGCGCCATCCGGTGGACGCACAAAAACTATACTGTGATGTACGACCCGCCGATCCCCGGGGATCACTTCGGCAGCGGTCACCCATCGGTCTCGATCAAATTTGGGATCAACTACAAAATACTGATATTCAACGACACCATCGGCGGGAACCTCAAACGGCGTCTCACGCATGGCGATGATTTGGTCAGGCTCACGGGGCAATCGCCAACCCGTGGTGAACTGAGCCGGCGGAGGTAGTTCGTCGGCCGAACCGAACACGGCACCTTCGGCCAACCACTGACGCAAAATCGCCTTGTCCGCCTCAGGCATCAGCCGTTCATTTTGAAACGAGCCTACATGGGGATCGGCATGCCACGGAGGCATTCGGCCGTTATCAATCACCTCGATCGACATTTCAGCCCAGCCTTGAGCCGAATCGTAGTTGTCCAAGGCGAAAGGTCCGATCTCTCCCTCGCGATGGCATTCCACGCAATGGCGCTGCAGGATAGGGGCCACGTCGCGCGCGTAGGTCACGGTAGCCAAACCCTGAGCTTGTTTGACTCGGCCAATCAAGCAGCCGGTAGCTTCGGTTCGCGGCGTGGAAATCGGCTCTTTGGCCAACCACTGTTCAATGGCTTCATCCAAAAAATGACGATTCGCTTTCGCCTTGACAATCCCCGGCTCAAATTGATCATCAATCGCCCCGTTGTAAATGACATTGAGATCTCGGTCCAGAAAAAAAACTTCTGGCGTGCGTTTGGCCCCGACCTGATCGGCAACTCGGTTGTCATAATCTTTGCCGATGGGAAATGTAATTCCCGTGTCGGCAACAAATTCCTTCCAATCTTCGATGGTGTCTTGGGCATTACTACTGACACCAATTAAGCGGATCCCCTTGTCGCCCCAGTCCTGTTGTTTGCGAGCCAACATCGGGGCGTATTGCCTCGCCATCGGGCACTCAGTACCCAGAAAGCAAACCACCCACCCCTGCACCCCCGCGTCCCCACCAATAGGCAACGGTTCCCCGGATAGAGAGGTCACTACCCATCGCGACTCGTCAATCACTTCTTGGGCCATGAGAGTCGAGGCGGGCGGGCCGCCCAGAGCAACGACTATCATTACGCCCAAAAATTGAGTGAACGCCTTGGCCAACGACTTGTTATTGGTCTGCAGCTTATTTGCGGTATCTAACAAATTCATCTCTTTTAAAATTTCTATTTGATCTATGACTTATTTCGTGTCGTTTCATTTGACACTCAATGGGTATCGCAGCGATGCCTGTATGTTTCTTCTCAACATGTTTACACCGCGGTTCAGTGTAACCGCGATGACTGCAAAGGGATTTTCGAGAATTGCATTCGGTGACACAACCCCGACCGGGGCTAACCCAAGTAAAACCTATTTTTTGCGTTTGGGGACGGTGTTAACATTCTACCGGCAGCTAGAGCCTTGCCGCTCAGGAACTGTCCGGAATTAAGTTCCCGGATTAGCCGAAACGCGCTAGCGTCCGGTTCCCTGCAAAACCGGGTGCTAGTGCACTCCGGCTAATTTCAAAAACGGATTTTATTTCGGGACAATTCCTTAGCAAAACCTTTTTTTCGTTTGGGGCGCGATGTCAACGCCGCGCTGCGCCTTGACAAGCTTGAAGGGATGCTGAAATCCTAAGCGAAAACAACCGGAA
>JBGSIY010000532.1:0-3303 GCA_041742275.1 Pirellulaceae bacterium
TTATTTTGAATAATGGCATCGATGATCGGCAAGTAAACATTGAGATGGCTGAGGATCCATGCGGGATGATTCATAATTACCGCAGGAGAGCAAACGGGTTGCGATACCATTTGATCATCCGCGAGGTCCGCGACCAATCTCAGTGCGTAATCGCAATTCTTATTGAAGCTATAAATCAGACCTTGAAATACAACGGACATGGTGTTTTCCTAAAAATCGCAATGAAGTAAAAACTGTATTGTCAAAAGAAAAGTTGAAATCGCCAAGGCCCCTTGATAGTTGTAAGTGATCACACAGTCGACTGGTCCGAATCTTCTTCCACACCAAACTGTTGTTTCCATTGCAGAAAATCACTCGACTGGCTTCTTGATGAAACACAGAAGTAAGTCTGATTCGTTGACGTTTTTTTTGGGGTAGCAGCTATTTCGGCGGGGGTTGGGTTTTGATGAGGGAATCGGTGCAGGCAATACAGCGTGCCTAAGTAAACTTTTGCCCCTTGGATAGAAAAGCATGAACGATGGTGGCGCTTGGTTTGGTTCAAGACAAATGGCTTCAGCGTAAGTATAAACACGGTCCCCAAATCGTAGAAACTTTGACACTCCTCTGTGAAGACCATCCTCTGGCTATTGGGCTCTGCCTATTCACCTCCTGTCTTGCGGGCTCCGTCTACGGTTTTCGGGACACTGCGATCATACCACCGAAGTCATGAGGCAGAGACTCGAAGCCGTTTATTCCTAGTCAGCGCCAAGGAACGAGAGAGGATCGCGGTGGCGATCAGCGAGGAGTGTCGAAAATTCAGATATCGAAGTTTTTTCGGTTGTGATGTACCGACGCGGCAAGTGTAGAGCTGTTATAAATGATGATGGCTGTTGGTGACGTCAATGTCGGGGAACGCTTCACCGTTCAACCCGATGTTCACAGCGCGACCTGCAAACATCGGCATGAGGATCATGGCAATTCGTTTAGGGCAACTCCGATATGCTGAAGTTATTTCGTATGGAATCAAGGTTGCTACCCATGTTTTTTTACGCCAATGTTTCCACTGTATTTTTGGAAGGCGCGAATCAGGAACTACAGGTTTCCGATTTGTGGAGTTTGGCTGTGAAATGTGTGATTTTTTTGAGGATATCAAGAATGAAAATGAAATTTGAAAGTGGATTTTTCGGCCTGATGAGCCGGTCTTGGCTGTTCGGGATATTTGCATTATCGCTAGGACAATTTGCTGGGGGACAGCAGGTGAAATCGGACGAGCTCATTGAACAATGCGCTGCCGTTTCACAAGATACGAATGCTCCCTGGCGGACGATTCCTTGGCAAACGGACTTGCTCGACGCTCAGCGATTGGCTGTGGAGACACAGCGACCTCTATTTATTTGGGCCATGGATGGTCACCCATTGGGCTGTACGTGAAATAATGGCGTGCTCGACCGTGAGTCGACATTTGCAGATGAAAAAATCGTTGAACTTCTAAAGACCAAATTTATTCCTGTGGCGATCGATCAGTGGTACACGCGGCGGCAACAGGATAGCGAGGGCGATTTCTGGCGAAAAATTGCCGGCCAAAGTCCTCGGAATGATTTTTCGAAAACAACACAAGGGTTATTTGTCGCGAGTGCGATGGGTGACCTGATTGCCTTCAATAATAACCGGGGACCAGAACGGATCCGTGAGCTGTTGCTGCAAACCATTGCCAACTATGAGCCTCCGCAAAACGGCAGGCCTCTCCCACGCGAGACGGTCGACGCCAAGTACAAAACAAAATTACCGTCGGATGCTGTTGTTGTTCGCGTTTCAGCTCGCGTTGAGTCGGGCTATGCCGATACGAGTGATCCATGGCTGAAAATTTTTCAATCGGCAACGTCTCGTGACAATTTATGGATCACCGCTGAGGAATTAGAGGAATTAAGAAACAACGATATGCCATCTCAACTGGCCATGAGGATCGCACGGTTTCATTTGATCGACAATACCCGTGGGGAGCCACCGGTTTGGACTGCAGATGATATTCAATCAATGGATTGGAAGTTGGCAAGTGGCCAAATTTCGGCGGAGGTGAAACTGGCGTCGGACAAGAACCAACGTGGCTATGATGTCAAGGTGACCGGTGAAATTGTCTTCGATGAATTAGGAAAAGTCCAAGCATTGCGAATGATTGCCCGCGGCATGTATCGAGGAACGGGGCCGTTTACATTGCAATCGCCACCCGGTGATTTCCCGTTGGTCGTTTCATTTACTTTGGCAGATGGTAACGACATTGCCGATGCCATTCCACCGCATGCCTCCCGCGGTTGGCTCAATGGTTACCTTCGACCCGGAGGGTAAACCACAAAACAACCGACGGTGAGTCGGTTTCCATAAGAATTGGTTGTCGATAAAAGCAACATCGATTTGGCCAATCGTTTTTTGGCCAACAGCAAAATGGCAGTGAGTTACATTTTGGCGAGGGCTTCAATGCCGGGTCCATCGACTCGATTAATGATCCATTCACTCAATTGCCGCGCGCCGATGGATTGATAAAAATCAATTGCGGGTTGGTTCCAATCCAGGACCGACCATTCAACACGTCCATAGTTTTTTTGCAGAGCGATTTGTGCCAGATGCACCAGCAGGGCCTTGCCATAACCGCGTCCGCGATATTCCGGACGAACAAAAAGATCTTCCAGGTAGATTCCGGGTCGCCCGACAAACGTCGAAAAATTTAGAAAGTACAGAGCAAGACCAACGGGGGTGAGGCCTTCGTAGCCGATCACGACATGGGCTGCCGGCGCGGGTCCGAACAAATGATCTTCAAAATCGGCCACGGTGGCAACGACCTGATGCGATAGTCGTTCGTATTCAGCTAATTCTTTCACAAACTCTAAAATCAGCGGCGCATCGCTGCGTTGGGCGGAACGAATAGAGAAAAGTCCGTGGGTTGTTTCCGTCATATAAAGTCATCACAATCAAGACATCGATTTTTTTATTTCCAAACTGTGAAACCATCATAGAGTATATGTTGAAGCGGAAGCAACTCAGTCCTTTCTTCCATCGGTGAAGCCGTATCATTTTCGAAGCCGTTTTGGATGCAGCCATCGGCAGGGACCCGGGTGCGATCACGACCAGTTCATTTTTTTTGAAAGAGATCCATCATTATGTCAACTTCGATCGGCGGCCACGAATTCGCTCAGGCCTGGGGTAAATTAGAGAATATGACCTTCGGAATGATGCCGATTCCTTCGGACGAATTTCAAGCGAGAATCGATCGGGCTCAAAAGTGGATGAAAGAAAATAAAGTCGCCGCTTTGTACTTGCACGCCGGTACCA
>JBGSIY010000533.1:0-1534 GCA_041742275.1 Pirellulaceae bacterium
GCTATTTTGAATGGGTGCAAAATCGCCAGTACTACAGCTGGGATCTAAACCGAGTTCGACAACAACTCGACTCTATTCTTTCGGCGGCGTTCGAGGAGGTATGGCAGGCATCCAATGATCACAATGTCAGCTTGCGTACTGCCGCGTTTATGATCGCCATTCAGCGAGTAAAAAGAGCAACCGAATTGGGTGGATATTAAGTCGGCACTCAACGGTTCATTCAAAAAATGGAATTTTGCCTCTTGACGGTCCGCCTTTCGCAAACAGGGCTGAGTCGCGCACCGAGATTGGACCCTCTTGTGCCTCTGCCGTTGTTTTCGCAGCATGACTCGCCGTCGCGCGTCGCCTCCACTGGGATCACTTATGAATAGGAATTCAGATTCAACTTCACTTCCTCAAACGTCAGCCGAAGTTCGCGATCGCCATTTGCGCAACGAAGCCGAACACCTCCGAGCCTTGGAGAGCTGGCAAGGAAAGTGGATCAATCTGGGGTATCTGCGAGCACTAACGTTCGTCTTGGCCTTAATGCCCTTGTTGGCCGCGGTCACCAACGCAGCCAATCGCGCGAACCTATGGTGGTGGCTGTTCTTGGTTGCGATCTTAGTATTTCTCGGCGTCGCTGCACTGCATGAAACTCTGTCTTCCAAAATCAAGACGTTCCGACTTCTTCTAAAAATGGACCGGGCGGCACTCGCACGCGTCGACCGACGATTGCAAGATATCAAAGACACCCTGCCTCATCTTCCCTCTCAGAACCTGGCGACCTGTCGAGACCTGGATCTATTCGGTGAACACTCTCTGTACAAACTGTTGGGAACGGTTCGCACCCCGATTGGGATTTCGATTTTTACCAACTGGATTTCTAACGGGGCGGAGGCAGAAGAAATCCAGCAACGGCAGGCCGCAGTTGTGGCTTTAAAAAACGAACCCACTTGGAGAAACTCTTTTCAACTGCTCTGTGAGCAGTTGGCGGCGAATCAAAAAGGGCCCAGCGATTTTGTTCAATGGTGCCAGGAACCCAGTTGGTTTGTCAGACGTCAGTGGGTCTTGTGGCTATCACGCATTGCCAGCCTGGTCATCGTTCTTACCTCAGGTCTGATGATTTCCGGATGGGTGGAACTGTCGGTCATCGCCCCGGTTGCGATTGGCGCCGTGCTCGTCAATTTTTTCCTCAGTGTCTTTTTTGCTGGCCCCGTGCACGATGTCTTCAATCAAATCTCATCGCGGTATGCCGAGACCTCCAGTTTTCAAGCGTTGTTTCAACTGTTGGACAAATGTGGTGCCCGGTCACCTCGGATTGATACATTGCGGGAACGTTTGTTTCAAAGTGGCGATATCATCAACGCAACCAATCAATTGGGGACGCTCGTCTGGCTTGCCAACCTGCGACGCGACGGGTTGTTGTTTTTGGTTTACTTATTTTTTCAACTCGTTTTCTTTTGGGATGTTCATGTTTTAGATCGCCTAGAAAACTGGAAGCGAAAATTTGGTGCCAAGGCCCAAGGTTGGTTTAATGATTTGGGAGAATGGGAAT
>JBGSIY010000534.1:0-13792 GCA_041742275.1 Pirellulaceae bacterium
GTCGCGTGGTCGATCTCGACATATTGCGAGACGCGATAGGGCTGCAACTTGACTACATGTTCCAGCGACGAGGATTGCGATTCGAACAAATACTCCACGATTGCGGCGGCTGCTTGTAATGCCAGGGTTTCGTTTTCGTCAAAACCGAAGCCTTCTAAGGTGGCCGTGGCAAATTTTTTCTTTAGGGTCTCTTCGCAGCGTTTGGCCGAGAAGGTCCAATCGGGTCGCACCGTAATCGCTGCATCATTGGTTAAATGCAACAGAGACTCTTTCTGCTTTTGCCCCAACAGGATTTCGCTGGGATGCAAGCGTTCGAGCAAGTCACCAACCACAGTCAGTTCCGACATCGCAGCCGTAAACGAGCCCGTGGATAGATCAATCCAAGCGACGCCCACCGAACGAGCTTGGTCTTTTTCTCCTGTGACGATGGCGGCCAAATAATTACTCTGCGATGGCTCCAAAATCGACGCATCGGTTACCGTCCCCGGTGAAACAATTTGCGTTATCTCGCGTTTGACCAAGCCTTTGGCTGTCTGAGGGTTTTCTACTTGCTCGCAAACGGCCACTCGTTTTCCGGCTTTGATCAACTTGCCCAAGTAGGACTCGAGTTGGTGATGAGGAAAACCGGCCATGGGGATTGGGTTTTCCGACTTGTCACGACTGGTCAGAGTGAGACCTAGCAGTTGTGCGGCAACTTTGGCATCGTCAAAAAACAGTTCGTAAAAATCGCCCATACGAAAAAACAAAAGAGCGTCCCCGCAGGTTGCTTTGGCTTTTTCATACTGCTGCATCATTGGAGTTGTTGACATGGGACTAATGTAGCAAGCGAATGGCTTGTTTTCGAGATGCCACGATCGGCAGAACGGTACGGTGATGCAACACCATCAAGAATATTTGTGGACATCCCTGTCGGGTTGTGGTGGGTGCCCAAATTTCACGATCCAGGCGTGGACGTAACGCATCCAATTTACGATTGGAAGGCGCGGCGAAGATGGATCGTCATGAACGGGTTAGCAGGAACCTCGCTCGCGGCCGAAAATACAATCGAGAAGGAAAACACACGTTTTCAGCCGGATTTTTAACAACTCTTCGCAAATGAGTTCCCCCAACCTCCCCGAGGCACTCGATCGTTACAACTTGTTTTCTCGTTAAATCATGCACGAATCGAGCAAACCAAACAGACTTGAAGAAAAACGTGCGTTTTGCCTTTCAAATTCGTAACAAAACAACATTATGCGTTGAGAAAAGCGTTATTGGTGGTATATTGGAAAGAAGTCCCAATGAACAGGAAGAGCTATTTTTTCGTATGTTCCATTGCACTTCTATTTCTCGTATTTCCCGCAGCAACTTGTTCGGAGTCTTTTCTTGAATACTTCAACTTCGCTATCCAACCATCCGCAAAATTCCCCGTTAAGGTCTCATTCGGAATATGGTGAGGACGCTCGATTTGATTTTTGGGGCGTGCTTAATCGACGCAAGTGGATTGTGTTTTTAGGCTTGGTCATTGGCGTACTCTTAGGGTTTCTGTATCACTACCAAACTCTCGCCATTTATCGGTCCGAAGCAAGGATCTCAATTCAGCCCAAGGACCCAACTTCGATTCGGTTGAGTAGCTTGAGCGTGAATCCGTTGCATCCCGACTCGGCAGAACTGCTTCCAACTCGGCATGATAAACACATCGCCCAACCGTTGTTGATTGAAAAGTGCTTTAACGAGAACAAGTTGTACGAGCTGAAATCGTTTATTTCGATGTCCCCGAAAGAAACGATTGAAACCGTGCTAGAAGACTTGGAAGTCCTACCTGACTCCGAAGATCCCTTTTTGTATACACTCCGATTCAACTCACTGTATCCAGAAGATGCGAGAACTGTCTTAAGCGCCTTGGTCAATACCTATCGCGTAGAGTTGGAAAACATGTTTAACGAAGAAACTGACGATGTGGTTTCTTTGTTGCGGGACATGCATCAGCAATTTACTTTGAAGTACGAAAACATAGTCAAACAACTCGCCGATCTTTCCAATGAGGATTTGGTTTCAAAACTGGATAACTTTGGACGGGATATCCACACGAGTGCCATGGGCGAAGTCGGACCGCGAATCGCCGAATCGAAACTCAAGTTGAAAGAATTGGAGGCGGTTAAGGCTCGAGTTGTGGCAGCGTTGGAAATGGGCCCCGAGGCAATGGAAAAAGAAGTTTGGTTGCTTCAGCAGGAAAAATACATTGTTTTGGAGCGCCCACGGATTGACACGCCTCGGATTAATACTCAAGAGTGGTTGGTGGCTCGAATTCTCGAAGCCGAAAATGAACTGCGGACCCTGGAGTTGCGACTCGGTCCATCTCACTATCGAGTCAAATCTGCTAGAGAAATGGTCGATAGTTACAAAGCCAAACACCAAGAATTGAAAGAGGCTTCGGAAGTCCCACTTAGTGATGATCAAATCCCATTTGACATCGTGTTGCTGCGTTCGATTGAAAAATTGGACAATGAAATTTATGGATTAAACGAGCGACTAATAGAAGACACGCGGGCTTACTTGGAACATGAAAAACAGGCAAATTATTTGGCGAAGATTCGCCAAACCCGTGCCGATTTGGAACAAGAACGCGATTTTGCTCGACGACTGATCGATGAAAATAACAGCAAAATTTTGGAAATTGATCCGTCGGGACAATTGGCCAAAAATCGAAGTCAGAAAGGGTTCATTTTTAAACATCAAATGGATGCCAGTTTAGGTGAATTGGTTTGGCCAATTCTTCCAATCGTGTTGGCATTGGGTAGCCTGCTGGGTTCGGTGATTGGGTTTGGTTTGGGTTGCTTGGTTGATCTTGCTGACAAAACTTTCCACAATCCAGATGAAGTCATTCGGGCCCTGACGATTCCTCTGATCGGCCACATTCCGGTCATTAGCCAAGGCAAACGGTATCAACTCGAAAACACTCCGATTGAACCGATCGTTTGCACATATCATCGCCCGAAAAGCCAAGTCGCTGAGGCATTCCGTGCTGTTCGCACGGCACTGTACTTTAACGCACAAGGCAAACGCAGCACGATCATCCAAGTGACCAGTCCGACTCCCGGAGACGGGAAATCGACAACGGCAGCGAATATCGCGGTGTCCATCGCTCAGTCGGGCAAGCGAGTTTTGATTGTGGATGCAGACATGCGTCGCCCACGGGTTGGCAAAATTTTCGGTATCGAATCCAAAGAAGGCTTTGCAACTGTTCTCAGCGGTGAATCCTTTTGGAAAGATGTGATTTTTGATGTTGAGGAAATCGAAGGCCTGTCGTGCATGCCCTGTGGACTCAAGCCTTCGAACCCTGCTGAACTGGCAACGTCGCCCCAAGTCAAACAACTCATTGAACAAATGCGGGCCGAGTTTGATTTTGTGATTATCGATACACCACCTCTTTTGGCCGTGACCGATCCATGCCCCATCGCGACCCGAGTCGACGGTGTGGTGTTGACGATGCGAATTAAGAAGAATGTCCGCGTCAGTGCTGAACGCTCGGTCGACATCCTGAGAAACATCGGTGCAAACATTGTGGGCGTTGTGGTCAATGGCGTCGGAGCCCAATCGGGTTACGGCAGCCAATACACCTACGGTGCCTATCGAGCCGGATATTCTTACAATGGTTACGGTTATGGATACGGTTACGGCAATTACTATGACGACCGAAAATCTAAAGGTGAAAATAGCCCAAGTCCCGTGGCATTGCTAGAAAAGAAATCGTCGTCCGAAGAACCTGTTGAATTGAGCTAGGACTTTTCAAAGCCTGAATGCGGAGAAGGGTGAGCACGAACGTCGCTTTCTTATCTCGGGGACAATCCAAGCAATTTCCGATTGGCCGGTAGCCTATGAGCTACTGGCCTTTTTTTGTTGACACGGGTCTTTTTTTGTTGACACGGGCCTTTTTTGTTGAAATGGGGCAGTTTGGTTAGTACGAGCCTGGTGGCGATCAATGAGTGTTGCTCAACATTTGTTTCCAGAATTTTGCGGGTTTTGCTGCTGCTTCGCGATTGCTAGCGTCCCCTGCCGGAATGCCCTCGCGGTTGGCCGGATTTCTTGCTAACCTCCCGGCCCGAAATCACCGAACATCAATTGTTATTCAGGTCGACGATAACCATGCCGGACACCCGACATCAACGCTTGATCATTTTGTCGCTCTGCTTGGCCTTCTGCGGTTGTGCAGAGGGCCCGCTTTGGCGTTTGGGACAAATGTCACCTTGGACCCAACAAAAATGGGTTCAAGAGGAGCAGATTGCCGACACTCTGTTTGCTCGCAAAAAAGAAATGAATAATCTTGTCGCCACCGCGCGAGGACAAAGTTCACAACAACAAAACGCCGCCGCAGAAAAATTGGCGGAAGTCGCGTTACGCGATCCGATTTTGCTCGTTCGCTTGCAAGCCGTACGCAACTTGGGAGAACTCAATTGCCCGGCGGCGCAAAAAGCACTTCGCCAGGCATCGATGGACCCGGACGCCGATGTCCGCTTAACGGTCGTGGAGGCGTGGAGAAAAATGCCAGCCGAACATGCCCTACCGCAACTGCAAGAAATTTTGGGCAGCGATACGAATGTCGATGTCCGACTCGCAGCCACTCGTGCTCTCGGTGACTTCCCCGGATCACCTTCCATTGCCGCATTGCGGATGGCACTTTCGGACCCCGATCCGGCAATTCGGATGCGGGCAACCCAGTCTATGGCACGGGCTTCGGGAGAGTCCTTTGGCTCCGATGTTCGCGCATGGCAACAATACGCCAAACAAATCACGGGGGCATCCGACGAGCGAATGGCTGAGTCGCCGAATTTAGCAGCGCCGCCCAAACGTTAACGCCTGCTCGAGCCTGAAAATTGCTCGATCAAGGCCATAGGCGAAAACAGGCTTCGCACGCATTGTCAAATACGAATGTCTACCGCGAAACATTCGCGTCCGGTCAATTATTTTGCATTTGAGATTTCGCCGGCGCCCTCCCCATCGCTCCATGGGACAGCGGCCGACCGATCGATCAAAATCTTGGCCATACATGGAATCCCAACGACGTTCGCTACCCCACCGCGCCACCTCGGCTTGTCCCTAGGCCCAATAGCCTTTACATTGTTGTTTCGCAACTATTCCGTTACCCTGCATGCCCCATGAAAATCCATGGCACTTTCGAAAGACCAAGAAAACTTGCAATCCTTCGTGGATACAGCCGTCGAATTGGCGAAATTCATGAAGGCCGACTCGGTCATGCTCCTGTTGGAATTCAAGGCTGATTGGGGATTGGTCAAGAAGCACGCTCAGAAGCATGAAGTCATCATTTCCAGCCACTTGGCTGATGTTATCAACGGTGCCAAAAGCCATGGTTTCAACACGGTCTTACTAACAGTACCTGAAGCGACGATTCAGGATCAACTGACCCAAGCGATTTTGGATGCCGTGGCAAACGAATGGGTCAAACCCGGGGCCGCGGTGGTGGTCATTTACAGCGCGTTTGATATGGAAGCCGTCGACACGATCAGCGTGATCGAACTCAACGAGCGACTTGGTAAGCTCACGGCTCGTGACCTGAAAAAGCTCGAAACCAACGTTCCCCTCGAAACCCTGAAACTCGTAGTCGACCTGGCCGTTGAAATCGGTCGCGAAGGGCGTGAAGGAAAACCGGTGGGCACGATGTTTATCGTGGGGGACCATCGCAAGGTCATGGAGGAGAGCCAACCTGCGGGATTTGATTTCGTCAAGGCTTATCCGCGTCGCGAACGCAACATCTCGGAACATCGGGTCCGCGAGGGAATTAAAGAAATCGCTCAACTGGACGGCGCGATTGTAATTGCCTCCGACGGCACCGTGGAAGCCACCTGTCGCATCATTGACACCTCTCCAGTGGAACTCACAATGACCACTGGCCTGGGTTCGCGACACTACGCCGGTGCCGCCATAAGCAAAAATACGAGAGCCATCGCAGTGGTGGTCAGTGAATCGAGTGGAACCGTACGGCTATTCCATAACGGTGAAATTGTTTTGCGGATCGAGCCCTTCCGCCGCGCAATGAAATGGAAAAGTTTCGGAAGCGACGGAGCGTCTATTGGCGACGGCGAAAAGCACTAACGCCGATGCGTTTTGTGAACCACCAAATCGCCGTTTTCGCTATGAACCTATCCCAGAACCTATTAGCCGTGAGGCACTCGCTCCCGGTTTATTCGGTCGAACCGGACGCGAGCGCGTTTCGGCTGATGATTCCGTTCCGGATTGGGATAAGCTCTAAATGTAAACATACATCGTGAAGCCTGATTTGTTCTCGTATACTCACACGAAATCAAGTGCGAGTACGGGTTCAAATGAGGGAACAAAAGTTGGGTCAATTCGAAAACGACACGTCATAACGCGAAAGTCGAACAACGAGACGCATCAAATTTGGAAAATAAAAAATTAAACAATATCCGGGAGCTTTCTCAGCATGCCACACGCTCCTAGACCCATTACGGCATCTGAAATCGAGAGTAACGCGACATTGGCAAGTTCGCTGCCTGAAGTAGTTCGTGCCAATCCATGGAAGCGATGGGGACGCTGGATTAAAGCCTTAGCTGTCCTAAGTGTTGCGATCGGATTAGGGATTGCCTGCTACAAAGCGTGGGGGCAGCTGCAAGATCAACCCATCGCCTGGCAAGAGATCAATTGGCTCAGAATTAGCGTGGCCGTTTTGGCTTATGTTGTCACCATGTTGCTGAGCGGATTATTCTGGCGTCAGGTTTTGGCTGCATCGCACTCCCCGCTTCCTTTGCTGATCGCTTGGCGAGCTTTTGCGATCAGTCAATTAGCCAAATATGTGCCAGGCAAGGCCATGGTTTTGGTGGTTCGAGCAGGGATGGTCAGTGCCTATGGAGTTTCAGCGGGAGCCGTCATTTCCAGCTCGATCATCGAGACCCTATTATGGATGTTTGTAGGAGCACAAATCGCTTGTCTGTTTTTGCTTTTTGTAGATTCCGGCTCCGCGGCCTTGCGGATATTGATCTTGTTCAGCCTCTGCGTTTGTGGACTCATCACCCTGCCACCGAACTTTCAAAAAATCCTCGGTCTCGTCAATCGGATTCGAAAACGTCCTCAACGCGAGCCGAATTCGCGACCTATCTTTGACTGGCGAACCTATTTCTGGGGGGTAGTCACGCTGTCGGTCAGTTGGCTATTTGCCGGTTTCAGCGCTTGGCTGACTATCACGAGTCTCCCTGACATTGAGTTTGGACTCGATCGCTATGGCTTGGTCTTGGCTACCGTTGCGATGGCGACCGTTGGAGGGTTCGCTTCCTTGCTGCCAGGTGGTATAGGCGTCCGTGAACTGGTTATCATTCCCATGTTGTCCCCCTCGATCGGCACGCTCAATGCCGTTTTGGCTGCAGTCATGATTCGATTGACTTGGATTGTGGCCGAGGCCATCTTATCTGTTACAATTGAACTTGTTTTTCGATTCACGCGCCGCAGCCTTTGACGCCCAAGATTAAATGGATTCAGTCTCAATTCTTGTTCCCGTTTTGAACGAAGCAGAAAGTCTGCAGGAATTGATAGGTGAGATCCGTACTGTCGAAAACGACAATGGGACAGTCTACGATATTGTGTTTGTTGATGACGGCTCGACTGATCGGACCTGGGAAACAATCCAACATTTTGCCCTCAGCGACCGTCGTATTCACGCGATTCGCTTTCGCAAAAATTTCGGAAAATCGATTGCCTTGCAAGCTGGCGTGAGTGTTTGTCGGTCGGAGTACATTGTTACGCTAGACGGCGATTTACAAGACGACCCTCAAGAAATCCCCAACTTAATGAAGAAGTTGCTAGAGGGATTTGATTTGGTAAGTGGCTGGAAGTCCAGTCGTCAAGACAGCCTGGGCAAACGCTGGTCCTCCAAGGCCTTCAATTTTACGATCAGTATGTTAAGTGGCGTGCATCTCCACGATCACAATTGTGGGCTCAAGGCCTATCGCCGAACCGTGTTCCGAAACATTCAGCTGAGCGATGGCTTGCACCGCTTTATTCCCGTTTTGGCCGCACGTCAAGGCTTCCGAATCACGGAAATTCCTGTCCACCATCGCCCCAGGCGGCACGGGCAGTCGCGGTATGGTTGGGGCCGAGCACTGGAAGCCAGCCGTGACCTTTGGGGCATTTATGTATTTAACAAAGGAATCAGTAAATCACCCGTTGAATTTGAGTCGGAATTGATCGCTGAAAAAATCAACTGCAATTTCAGCTAAACTCCGGATGGTTTTAGCTAAAATGGATGGGGACGCACAACTTAAACGAGGATCCTTCAAAAGCCCATGTCGACACAACCCCCTGCAAATACCAGTTGTCCCGCGGAATCAGGACTGATTTGTGCGCGCCGTCATTGGTCGGTTTACTGGTTATTAATCGTGTTGGCTTTAGCCAGTGTCGCCATAAACATTTTGCACGTTCGCAATCAAGCAACGCGCGGGGATTCCCCTTTTTTCAGTGCCAACGATCGCAGTCGCTGGTGCACCATTTACGCCATTGTTCATTTCGGGACTTACGAAATTGATCAAGTCGTCAATCGACCTTCTTCGATTCACTGGGACACGATTGACAAAGTTTCACATGTTGGCAAAGACGGCCGATTTCATCAGTACAGTAGTAAACCGACTTTACTTCCCACAATCCTGGCTGGTGAATACTGGTTGATTCGAACCCTGACAGGATGGAACCTAGACGATGATGCCATTCTGATCGCAAGAATCATGTTGCTGGTATCCAACGTTCTGCCCTTTGGGTTGATGCTCTGCTTGTTGGCAGCCGTTCTGGAGCGACTGCCCGTTTCCGATTGGGTGCGTTATTTTATTGTGGCAACGGCGGGTTTTGGGACTTTTTTATCGCCCTTCTGTATCACACTAAATAATCACTTGCCGGCGGCCGTGGCCGTAATGGCGGTAATATACTGCGTCGACACGATTTATCGAAATTTAGGGAGACGCAGCGCGCTGATTTATTTCTTGGCCGGCCTCAGTTCCGGATTTGCAACAGCAAACGAACTCCCGGCATTGGCGTTGGCAAGTCTCGTTTTTCTACTCCTTCTGCCCAAATCGATCACCCAGACGGTGCTGTTTTTTGTACCCGGATTCGCTGTGGTCGGTGCCGCCTTTTTTGCGACAAACTATCTGGCTCACGGCTTGTGGGAAATTCCCTATTCCCATCGCCATGATGGTGCTGTCATTGCAGAAATCGATGGAGACCATTCGGAACAACTCGACACGGGAATCCTGCCGGCATCCATCGTCGACGCCGCCAGAATTTGGTCGATTGAACATGGCCAACCGGAATTGGTCGCTCCCACTGTCTCGGTTGGTACCTGGATGGGGCAGGGGGAGAATATATTGGGGCGATGGGTTGTGCGTGATCCCGCGACGGTCACGCAATTCGCGATTGTTGAATCGGATGCAGGAGTTTATCAGTTACGCGAATGGGACAACTGGTATGATTTTCCGGGAAGCTATTGGTCGGCCGAGGTTGGAAAACGATCGGACGTGGATCGCGGTGAAGCATCGATTTGGAATTATGCCTTTCACATGACCTTCGGGCATCACGGCGTTTTTTCCCTAACGCCGATTTGGCTCCTTGCCATGGCCGGCTCTTTGGCTTTGTTTTTTGACTGGCGATATCGTTTGAACTGGCTGGGCTTCGTTAGCCTGACTTTGACAGTGGTCGTATTCGGCTTCTATTTGACTCGAGAGTCCCATGACCGGAATTATGGAGGGTGGACCAGTGGGTTGCGTTGGTTATTTTGGCTGATACCTGTGTGGCTCGTCTCTTTGGCTCCCATGATTCAATGGATGGCTCGACACCGCTGGAGTCGTTCGCTGGCGTTAATCTTATTGTTGGTTGGCATTCTGAGTGTCAATTTTGCTCGCGATAACCCTTGGACTCACCCCTGGTTGTATGAAATTTGGGACTGGACTGGGTTGCCCAAATAAAGGCGCCGGGTTCTCCGCTTTCGCTTCGACTGTCCGGCAAGTCCGCAATAGGCTTGTCCCAAAAGTTCGCCTTGTCCCAAACTGTGGAAATTAGGTAAATTGCAGTTCAAGGAAAACCAGTCCGATGGATCCATCGTGCTGTTTCCCTGCCAGTGAACTTAAACTGATATTTTTGAACCGCACTTTTGTAACCGTCCCAGTACTAGATTTTCCTGGAACGAAATCGAACTGCCGATTCTTTCCCTGAACCTGCAGGGTGCCAGGGAGTTCATATAAGAGTGCCTTCATTGTTTTTTATACCCGGTTGATTTGCCCATGGCCAAGATTCAATTTTACAATTCTCTGACCAATCGTTTGGAAGACTTCAAATCGTTGGAGCCCAATGTCGTGCGGATGTATAGCTGCGGCCCCACGGTTTATGATCTGGCTCATATTGGCAATTTTCGCTCGTTCTTATTTGGGGATGTCTTAAGGCGTTTTCTCGAATTGGTCGGCTATGATGTCCAACATGTCATGAACATTACCGATGTGGGCCACATGACCGACGGCGATGAAGAAGACAAGATGAATCAAGCTGCCGCTCGTATGAAGGAAAACAAAAAATCGGGACGGGTTCCCGAGGGCGCTGTCAAAGATCCCGACGATCCGTATCAAATTGCCGAATACTATACCAATGCCTTTTTAGATGACGCCCGTAAACTGGGATACAAGATCGCGTTTGAATACCCGCAACGCGTCCCCCGGGCAACGGATCATATCCAGGGCATGCAAACCATGATTCAAGAACTAATTGAGCGTGGGCATGCCTATATTGCCGACGACGGAGTTGTCTACTTCAGCGTCGAAACTTTTCCCAAATACGGAACATTGAGTGGCAACACTTTAGAAAAATTGCAAACGGGAGCCGGCGGTCGCGTCTCAGAAGAAAATCAATCTCGCAAACGCCACCCCGCTGACTTCATGCTTTGGAAGCCTGACAATCATCACATCATGAAATGGGATTCACCGTGGGGAACAGGCTATCCGGGCTGGCATATTGAATGCTCCGTGATGGCTCGCCAGCTGCTCGGGCGCGACGTGATCGACATTCACTCGGGCGGAGAAGACCTGATATTTCCTCACCACGAATGCGAAATTGCGCAATCATGCGGGGCCACAGGCAAAGACCGTTTTGCAAACTTTTGGATCCACGCGAGATTCCTCTTCGTCGAGGGAGAAAAAATGTCAAAATCAAAAGGCAATTTTTTCACGGCGCGCGATGTTTTCGAAGGTCAAGTCACGCAAACACAAGTCCACCCGGCTGTTTTGCGTTTTGAATTGATCAAGGCCCATTATCGCACGAATTTGAACTTCACGCGTAAGGGATTGTCCGACTCAGCCACCACAGTGCGGCGGATTATGGAGATGCGGCAGGGATTGGAAGAACAAACCGGGGGCGAGGCCGCCGAGGTCGACCTGTCACATCCCGTACTCAGCGAATTTGTGGCCGCGATGGCAGACGATTTGAATATTGCCGGGGCTCTGGCCGTCGTGATCCCTTGGGCTACCTCGCGTCACTCGGACCCATACGAAGCCCTCGCTGTTTGGAAGAAGCTGAATTCAGTTCTGCAAATTGCGCCGATTAATGAGGGAGTAGTCACTGCTTCCGAAGGCATCGACGAGTCCTACCAGTTGGCGGAAACTTGGTGCAATGAGTTGGATCAAGCGAGATTGAATAAAAATTATCAACTGGCCGATGAGATCCGTAAGAAAATTCAGGACGCCGGATTTGAGGTCCGAACGACCAAAGAGGGAACGACGATTCAGAAGGTCTTGGCGTAACCCTAGACATTGCCCCGAGCCCAAAACGACACCAAGTCAATTTATTAAGTGTGCACCCCTAAACAGAATCGTAATGGGTAACGCCTCGATCAAGCGCCGGGCGTTGGTCCGGGTCATCCCATTCTTTGATGGAATCCACGGCGACTGCGGTTCGGCTGATTGACGATTATTCATCACAGAACAATTCAAGGCGTGAACAGTTAAAAAATACACTGGCCCTGCTGCTGCGAATCAGAAATCGATTGCCCGAACTATTGGGGAACGGGTGAAGACTCCAAACGGTCTGACGAGACAGTCAATCGCGGCAAATTCATCTGAGCTTGAAGCTGAACACTTTCTTCAATTTTGTCGACGCCTGACGCCGTAATCGATAGCATTCCACTTTCTTCTCTTTGGATCCAGCCTTTCTCGCGAAAGTACCACAAGTGAAAATACAGAATTTCACGCGGGCATCCAGCCAATTGCTCCAGTGTGGTATCCCCGACACCCGGACTCGTCATGTTCTGGCGGCGTCGAGCGTAGAGTAAAGACAAGATTTTGTGGCGCTGAGCACTGTCCCCTTCGAGGCATCCCGTGTCTTCCACCAGTTTTGCGTTTTCGTTGCGACGACGATCGTATTCCGCATCGTAAATGGCTCTTTGAGCCGGATCTCGCAAAACCTCAAACCCGTCCACCAATTGAGTGAATTTTTGAATGTCTCCACTTACGGCCACATCAGGATGATAGTGTTTGGCCAGGTATCGAAAGAGCCTTTCGATCGTATCCAAATTCGCATTTTGGCTGGATTGAAAGACCTCGTAATAGTCCACAAATGGAATTTCGTTCATGTTGGGTGCAGCTTGATAAGGAGGATTGGGGGATGGATTAAAAAAAGCGAACATGGCCAGTGAGTACACAGGGCCCAAAGATACGCCTGAAATTCGCGTTTCTGATAAGACCAGTAAAGGTAAGTCACCAACTTGGCTTTCGCCGACTGAAGTGAGCCCCAGCCGATAAATTTTTATTGGGTTGGGACGATCCTATCGATTAGGCCATGCTTAACTGAGATGAGCCCCCCTCGTGATCATGGGTTATGCCCCAGAGTCTTCTTCCCGCAAACGGATTGGAATGAGCAAAAAACCGGCCGAAATTGTCACATTGCCAACTGGCAAAGCGAGCAAAATAGTGGGACAATCCTGAAGTGTTTTGCTGTCTGACCGTCAACCAGATCAGCTTCGACAGGCGTAATTCGCACAAACGCCCAAGCGATTTAACCCACGGAATTCATTGATGAGCACCCAAGAAAATTTTAATGAACAAGCGGAAGAATTTCGTCGTCGTTACGGAGCAGTCAAAACGGAGATCGGCAAGGTCATCGTGGGCCATGACGAGATCGTTCACGGCGTGCTGACGGCGCTCATGATCGGCGGTCATTGCTTGCTGGAGGGAGCCCCGGGCTTGGGCAAGACCCTGTTGGTCAAGACGTTGGCCGATGTTTTAAATTTGAATTTTAATCGTATTCAATTCACGCCAGACTTAATGCCTTCGGATATCCTGGGCACGAACATGATTGTCGAGGATCCCGATGGAAGACGCCGTTTCGAATTCCAAAAAGGACCTTTGTTTACGCAAATCTGTTTGGCCGACGAAATCAATCGCGCCACTCCGAAAACCCAATCCGCCCTGTTGGAAACCATGCAAGAAGGCACGGTGACCGTCGGCGGCCAACGATTTGAATTGGCTAAACCCTTTTTTGTAATGGCCACGCAAAACCCGATCGAGCAAGAGGGCACGTACCCATTACCCGAAGCCCAATTGGACCGATTCCTATTTAAGCTAATCGTCGGCTATTCAGGACGTGACGAACTGGCCACCATCATTGACCGGACAACTCAAGGAATCAAAGTCGAAACGACACAAATCATGGATGGCCCAGAAATTCTTCGCTGGCAAGCGTTAATTCGCCAAGTCATTCTCGCGGATCATTTACGCGATTATTTGGTCCGTCTTGTTTTAGGCACGCATCCGGGTGGATC